>NZ_BCSQ01000034.1 GCF_001570945.1 Janibacter anophelis NBRC 107843 | reverse complement strand
CCAAACAGTTGCTGCAGGTCGAGCAGTCGGGGACGGCGTCGATGGGAGTGTTGCTCGAGTCCTGGGCCGGGCCTGACACGGAGAGCCTCGCCGGGGACTGGCAGTCCGCCGGGCCTCTGTTGACAGCGGCCGCAGAGCGGCTGTCGACTCTGGCGCGGTTGCTGCAGGAGCAGGCCGAGCAGCAGGACCGCGCCTCGGGAGAGGGTGGGGGGAGTCTCCCTGGGGGCCTGTCGGCCCCAATAGGCCGGAAACCGGTGGCTCGTCCATGCCGTGGTTCGACCCTCGAGTAGCCCTGGCGGGTTTGAAGATGCCGAATGTGGGGCTGCCCGGAGGTGACCTGCGTGACTGGTGGGCAGCGGGGGTGCGGAACGGTCTCGTGGCAGCTTTCCCGGGGATCTCGGGGCCGCCGTTGTTGGCGCTCGAGGAGTCCTATCGTCGGTGGCAGCAGAGCGACCTGACGTGGTTCGAAGGGTTGTTCGTGCCGTGGCTGTGGCCAGAGAAGTGGCGCAACCAGTACCTCGACGTGGTCGACGAGAGCACGGACTGGGCCAATGACGTCTACAAGAACCACGTGCGGGACCTGCCCGGCATCGGTCACACCCGCTGGGCGTTGCACCGGGCCAATGACGCGGTCGAGTTCGTCGACATGTTCGTCTCGCCGCTGGACCGAGCCGTGGGCGGTACGGGCGTGGGCACCGCTTGGAACATCGTCAAGGACACGGTCAACGAGACCACGGAGATGGCCGATGACCCCAAGGGCTGGTGGGACGGCGCGTCCGGTCTGGACCAAGCTGGCGCGGCCTCGACCCTGATCCCCGCAGGCGGATTCGCTGTCAAGGGCGCGACCAAGGCGCTGCGAGAGCTCATCGACGTGGGCACGGGTGCCGGCAAGCACGCAGATGACGTGAAGAGTCCGCACCTGCCGGACACGTCGAAGACCGACACGGTCGACCCCCACAGCGGGCCGGACGCGCACGACAACGGCAACCCCAACAAGGGCGACCAGACCGACGTTCCCGGCTCCACGACAGATGACGGATCTGGTCCGGATGCCCATGACGACGGGAACCCGAACACCGGTGGTGCCGACAGCGATGTCGGCGACTCAGCGGCCGAGGGTGACCGGGGTTCTGACAGCGCGGGGACGCCGGACACCTCGGGTGGCTCCATCAAGGACCTCGAAGACGCGGTCAATCACCCCGACCCCGATGATCTGTATGACGGGCAGTACAGGGCCGAGGTGAGCGGGAAGGCGCTTCGCCTCTTGGACGAGCGCGGTGTCACGGACTTGGATCGGGTCTGGGACGACGTGATGCCCATGCCGCGAGGATTCGTCCTCGAGGCCACCGAGGGCGGAAACCTGCCGCAGAGCTTCCCGGTCATTGACCGCGTCGACGAGACCGCCGATGGTCTGGACGTGACCAGCATCAAGTCTTTGGACCCGCAGGCTGTGTCCTACAACAAGGGCAATAAGTTCGAGAACACGATCAACGACTACGTCGACGCGGTTGCGAAGTTCGACGGCGATGCTCATGGCGGGGTCGTTGTCTATCCCAGTGACATCGGGGGGCGACACCTTGACCTCGTTGTTCGCCCCGACTCGTTGTCGGAGAAACAGACTGCCGCACTTGATCGTTCGATCAAACGTGCCGAAGGTATGGGTGTGAATCTCGTGGTGAAGGAGCGTCCCTGATGCCGATCTACCCGATGGCCATGGTGTATCAGCATGGCGAGCGGCTGTTGGTCGCGTCGATGTCGTGGGCCAAGGGACGACGCCCGAATGGATGGTTTCGTCACCTAGAGGCCTCGGTCTCAGATGCAGTCTTGGCTGAGTCGGTCATGGGTGCCTTGGAGAGGTCTCGACGAGAAGACGCTCGAGACCTGCCCAAGCCCGTCTCGAGCGATGGCACGTTGGTGTCGGAGGAGATGGGTTTCGCGTCCTGGCGGTCGCAGGAAGCGGCGACCACTTTGGTCGGTTTGACGCTCGTCGATGGTGAGGTCATGGTCGCGCCGAGCCAAACCCGGGCTGGTCAGGGCTATCGCTTTCAGGCCGAGCTCGACCCGGCGTCGGGTGTCGAGCAGATCGCTGCTCGGGTGCGGGAAGGTTTGGCCGAGTCGGCTCGGTTGAGCGAACGGGTGGTGGATCACGAGACGATCGCGGCGCAGCAGTCCTCTGGTGTGCCTAGCAAGGCCGAGGACGCGGCGGCGCGGGCCCTAGTGGATCAGATCCCGGATCTGGCGCGCGCAGTGCTGACCCGCCACGAGCAGTCGTGGGCGGTCGAGGCGCTGACCTCGCTGAGCGGACCTCCACGGGAGGTGCCGAACGGGTGGGTCCAAGTGGTGCCAGTGGGTGACCCAGCTGTCCTGGCAGGGGTGCTGGTCGAGGCACTCACACACGCGGGTGACGACGTCGCTGACGCTTCCCTCGATGAGGCAGCGGTGGTCGTTGACGCCCTGGGCGTCCGCGATCGAGCAGAACTGACGAGTTCGGGCACGGTACGGATTGCTGTCATGACCAACATGTCCACCGGCGATGCGGATCTGTTCCCGCAGGAGTTGGATGAGGTGTCGGGGTGGTGGGCCACGCCCGAAGCCCCCGAGAGCCGGTCGGTGGGCATCGACGACCCACTTCCGCTGTGGGGCAGCACCATCGAGGCTATGGCGGACGACCTGGCGCGAGGGCAAGGCTGAACAGGGCGGAATTCTGGTCGCGGGTCCGCATTGGCGAGTCGCTCGTGGGCGGTGACAGTGGGTGTGGGCTGGCCGCAGATGCTCATTCGCCACAGTCGTAGGACGTGACGAAGCCGCGGGGGCTACCGTCGACAATGTGGGTCAGAGCGCCGCACCAGTTCTCAGTCATGTCTCACTTCACGCGTCGGCTGAGCTTCGTCTTAGGTGAAGGACGCTTGGTGCGCGTGACACACAGGCTTCAAGGAGCGCGTGTTGTGGGGGGCGAGCGTGTCACACGGGCGTGCGACGGAGTGAGGCGCGCAGGACCGCGTGAGCGCAGGAGCGGGGAGGGCAGGAGCTCCACCTAGGAGCGGGGAGCGCGGGAGCGCGATAGGCGGAGGTCCAGATTCCCGGTTTCCCGGCTTCCGGGAGACCGGGGGTTGTGCTCCCGCAGCGCGCGCCGACTGTGGAAATTCGAATCACCCGGCGTCCCCGCGCGTGTTGCTGGCCTGCGCGGGGTCGACCGGCGTCGCCGCTGGGAGGGGGTATGGGCCCGATCCGCTGTCGCTGAGTCCTCACGGGGGATGTCGCACGCCCCCCGGCCGGAAAGAGACCCGGTCGGGGGCCGCGGCCCGGGGTCGGTGAGGGTGGGTCAGTGGATGCTGGCGTCGTTGAAGGTGGCGGCGTATGCCTCGGGGGTCAGCGCCTGCCGCGCCTCCCTCTCGAGCTGGCGGATGTAGCGAGGGGAGTAGCAGCGCCGCCCTTCGCACGTCGCCGAACTCCCATCGCGGCTCGATCCGCACGTACACGTGGAGTCCACCGCCGCCGGAGGTCTTGGGGAAGCCGACGATGCCCAGCTCGTCGAGCACCTCGCGGCAGACCCCGGCCACCCGCCGCACCCGGTCGAAGGGAGCGTCCGGCATCGGGTCGAGGTCGATCCGCCACTCGTCGGGCCGGTCGACGTCGGCCCGGCGGACATTCCACGGGTGCATCTCGACGGTGCTCATCTGCACAGCCCAGATGATCTGCGCCAGCTCGGTCGGGCACAGCTCGTCGGCGTGCAGGTCGTACCGCGGGAAGTGCAGGCGCACGGTCTCGACCCAGTCGGGCGCCCCCTTCGGCAGGCGCTTCTGGTGCACCTTGGCCCCCTCGACGCCCTTGGGGAAGCGGTGCAGCATCGTCGGCCGCTCGCGCAGCGCGCGCAGGATCCCGTCGCCGACCGCGAGGTAGTACTGCGCCAGGTCGAGCTTGGTCTCGCCACGCTCGGGGAAGTAGACGCGCTCGGGGGAGGAGATCCGCACATCGCGACCCCCGACGTCGAGATGGACGTCCTCGCCGTGCTCCTTCGCCATGGACCGAGCCTAGGAGATCGCGGCCCCCGCCGGGCGGTTCGTCGCGACCGTCGGCACCCAGTAGCGCCTCTTGCCGACGCGCGAGTCCTCGTACTGCCCGCCCGCGGCCTCGATCGTCGCCCGCGATGCGACATTGTCCTCGTCGCACGTGAGCAGCACCCGCTCGTGCCCCATCTCGGCAGCCAGCTCCAGGACCTGACGAAGGGCGGCGCCCGCGTGCCCCCTTCGTCTCGCCGAGGGTCGGATCGAGTAGCCGACGTGACCACCCTGCTCGAGCAGGAAGGGGGTCAGCTCGTGGCGGAAGGCGATCGAGCCGACGTAGTCGTCGCCGTCATCGACGACCCAGAGGAAGGTGCACGGCACGAAGTGACCGGGCCGGGGCGTCTCGGGCAGCTCGTCGGCCCGGCGCACCCGCACCAGACGTCGGAACTCGTCGGGGTCCTCGAGGCCCTCGCGGGTGAAGTCGAAGCCGGCGAAACCCGTCGCCGGGTCCGCCTCCAACTGCCACAGCCCCTCACCGTCACGGTGCTCACCGGCGAACTCGTCGTGCGCCTCGAGGTAGGAGCGCTGGTAGCGGGCGTCGGGTCGCACGATCTGGGCCATGCGGCGATCGTATGTCGGCCCGCGGGGGTGCCACACTGGGTTGCGACGACGGGGGTGGCCCATGGCACGCGTGCTCTTCGCGCCGGAGACCTTCAACCTCGGCGAGACGTCCCGGGGGATCGAGGTCGCACGCGCGATGCGCGCCGACGGGCACGAGATCCGCTTCTGTGGCTACTCACGCCGCTTCGGCGACCACGTGAGGAGCGCGGGCTTCGAGCTCGACCTGCTCGACCCTCCGCTGAGCGAGGCGGAGGCCGACCGGCTCATCGCCGTCGACCAGGGCCGCTCGGTGCGCCATCCCTTCACCCTCGACATGCTGCGCCAGCGGGTCGCGAGCGAGGTGGAACTCATCGCTGACTGGGGTCCGGAGGTCGTCGTCATCGGCTCGACCTTCAGCATGCTCGTCTCCGCACGCGCGGCGGGCGTTCCGCTCGTCTACGTCAAGCCCTACGCCATGAGTCGCGGGCATCTGATGTCGATGACCCACTTCCCAGTCCTTCCCGGTGGCGGCCGTCTCGTCGAGGCAGCGAACGGCGTGGCCGGACGGGCCATCCGCGGAATGGCTGCCCGCGTGAGCTACCTCCCCAGGGCCTTCCGCGTCGTGGCCAGGGAGCACGGTGTCGTCCTGCCCTCGCCGACCGTCGCGGCCCTCGACGGTGACCTCAACCTCATCGCCTCCTTGCCGCCGCTCCTCGAGCCGTTGCCCCTGGGCCCTCGGGACGACGTCGTGGGGCCCGTCTACGCCCGCCCGGAGGGTGAGCTGCCGCCGGAGGTCGGCCCCTTGGCCGAGGGGGAGCGGCCCCTCGTCCACGTGGGCATGGGGTCCTCGGCCAACCGTGACCTCGTCCGGCGAGTCCTCGCCGAGGTGGGCCGGCTCGACGTGGCGGTCATCGCGACGGTGGGCCGCTACCTCACAGGTGCGGACCGCGCCGAACTGCCCGACCACGTGCACGTCGTGGACCACCTGCCGGCGCACCGGCTGGCGGGCCTCATCGATGCCTCCGTCATCCACGGTGGCGAGGGGACGGTGCAGACGGCCTGCGCGTCCGGCGCCCCCTTCGCCGGCATCGGGCTGCAGCCCGAGCAGCGATGGAACATCCGGGAGGCCGAGCGGTCCGGCCACGCGATCGGATTCACCATGCGGGCCCTGCGTCGGGGTGCACTGCCCGCGATCGTCACCCGCCTGCTGCAGGACCCGGTACTGCAGGAGAGGGCGCTGGACGTGCGTCGGCAGGTGGCGACGCTCGACGGCGCGGGGGTCGCCGCGCGGCGGATCGCGGCGCTCTCCGAAGAGCGCCGCAGGGCCTGATCGGGTCAGGGAGTCACGGGGTCCACGTGCGCCGGGTACTCGCCCTCGGCCACGGCAACCGTCGGTCCCTCCGGGGCACGCAGGGTCCGCACGTCGCGGGACAGCAGGGCGAGCAGGGCCGACAGGACGATGAGCCCGGCGCACACGAGCAGCGCCCGGTGCGCGCCGAGGTGCACTGCAGCCGGCCCGGCGAGCAGCACGCCCACGGGGCCGAAGAGCATCGACCCGAAGGCGTCGTAGGAGGCCACCCGCGACAGGGCCTCGGGTGGCACCTCGCGCTGCATCGTCGTCTGCCACAGCACGGTGAAGGTGTCCATGCCCAAGCCCATGACGAAGCCGGCGGCCACGATGAGCGGAAGGGGGGACCCGAGCCCGAGCAGCAGGTAGGGCAGCGCGGTGAGCGAGGTGAGCAGCACGCCGACGAGGATCGGTCGTCGCGGTCGGATCCGCAGGGCGATGACCACGCCGACGAGCATCCCGACGGCCTCCCCGGTGAGGATCGCCGACCAGGCGCCGGCGCCGCCGAGCTCGGCCTCCGCGACGACCGGCCCGAGGACGGTGTGCGCCCCCTGCCAGGCGAGGACGAGCAGGGCGAACTGCGCGACGACGACCCACAGCCACTCCCGTGAGGAGAACTCGACCCATCCCTCCCGCAGCTCGGCGAGGACGGAGGTCCCCCCTTCGCGCCCGGGGCGGGGCGTGGAGCCGATCCGCCAGGCGAAGGCCGCCGCGCACCCGTACACCGCCGCGGCGGCGGTGAGCGCCCATCCGGGCCCCACGAGCACGACGACGGCGCCGGCGGCGATGAGCCCACCGATGCGGGCGACGTTGGCGCCCACCGCGAGCAGCGCGTTGGCCGGCTGCACGCGGTCCGGCGGAGCGACCTCGGGGATGATCCCCGACAGCACCGGCCACACGACCGCCCCGGCGAGACCGGTGAGCACGGCGAAGGCACAGACGAGCGGGATCGGCGCCCACCCGAGCACGAGCATCGTGCCGATGCCGAGCCAGGCGACGAGGGAGAAGCACTCGCCGGTGAACATGACGAGCCGCCGCGGGTAGCGGTCGGCCACGACACCACCGACGAGCAGGCCGAGGACGTGGGGGATCGCCTCGCACGCGACGACGACGGACAGGGTGCCCGCATCCGCCCCGGGCAGCCCGAGGACGCCGAACGCCAACGCCACCGGCGCGAACGCCAACCCGAGCATCGACAGCGTGCGCGCCGCGAAGAGCGCGGCGAAACGCCGCTCGCGCAGCAGGCTCAGGTCGTCGCGGATCGGGCTCACCGGCGCACGATACTCGCCGGGTCTCGAGGCTCCCTCGCTGCGCGAGCTCGCACCTCGACCCACGGTGGTCGAGGTGCGACGCAGGAGCCTCGAGACCCTCAGGCCCTGTCGGTCGCCCGACGTAGGCTGGGGGCGACATGAGCAGCCTGTTCGACGACCTCCCCGATGCCCTCCCCGGTGACTGGACCACCGACGTCTCAGAGGCGGGTGTGCCCTCGTGGGCGATGACCGACGAGGGGCCGGCGCGCTCGGCGCACGCCCCGGTCCACCGCACGCCGCGGCCCGACCCCGAGGAGCTGGTCGCCGGCCTCAACCCGGCCCAGCGCGAGGCCGTGCTGCACGAGGGCGGCCCCCTGCTGATCATCGCCGGCGCCGGCTCCGGCAAGACGCGGGTGCTGACCCACCGCATCGCGCACCTGCTCGGCGCGCGGGGCGTGCAGCCCGGGCAGATCCTGGCGATCACCTTCACCAACAAGGCCGCCGCCGAGATGCGCGAGCGGGTCGAGGACCTCGTCGGGCCGCGCGCCAAGGCGATGTGGGTCATGACCTTCCACTCCGCGTGCGTGCGCATCCTGCGCCGCGAGGCGACCAAGGTCGGGATGAAGAGCAGCTTCTCCATCTACGACGCCGCCGACAGCCAGCGGCTCATCGCGCTCGTCATGCGCGACCTCGACCTCGACCCCAAGCGCTTCCCGCCGCGCTCCTTCGGCCACCGGATCAGCAACCTCAAGAACGAGCTGGTCGACGAGGAGGAGTTCGCCCGTCGGGTCTCGGTCGACGAGGACGCGCAGCGCGCCGGTGGGACCCACCAGGAGCAGACGCTCGCGCAGGTCTACACGGAGTACCAGCGGCGCCTGCGTCAGGCCAACGCGCTGGACTTCGACGACATCATCATGACGACGGTGCACATCCTGCAGGCCTTCCCCGACGTCGCCGAGCACTACCGACGCCGGTTCCGGCACGTGCTCGTCGACGAGTACCAGGACACCAACCACGCGCAGTACATGCTCGTGCGCGAGCTCGTGGGCGGCGACAAGGACGCGCAGCGTGGCGAGCACTCGGTCGAGCCGAGCGAGCTGGTCGTCGTCGGCGACGCGGACCAGTCGATCTACGCCTTCCGCGGGGCGTCGATCCGCAACATCGTGGAGTTCGAGGAGGACTACCCGGACGCGCGCACGATCCTGCTCGAGCAGAACTACCGCTCGACCCAGACGATCCTCACCGCGGCCAACGCGGTCATCGAGCGCAACGAGTCCCGCCGCAAGAAGAACCTGTGGACCGAGTCCGGCGCCGGTGAGCAGATCGTCGGTTACGTCGGCGACAACGAGCACGACGAGGCCTCCTTCATCGCGCAGACGATCGACGACCTGCACGACGAGCACGGGGTGAGGCCGGGCGACGTCGCCGTCTTCTACCGCACCAACGCGCAGTCGCGCGCCATCGAGGAGGTCTTCGTCCGGGTCGGTCTGCCGTACAAGGTCGTCGGTGGCACCCGCTTCTACGAGCGAAGGGAGGTCAAGGACGCCCTCGCGTACCTGCGGGTCGTCGCCAACCCGGCCGACACGGTCAACCTGCGCCGCATCATCAACGTGCCCAAGCGGGGCATCGGTGACCGCGCCCAGCTCGCGGTGGCGCAGCTCGCGGAGCGCGAGCGGATCGCCTTCGTCGCCGCACTCGGCCGCGTCGAGGACGCGCCGGGCATCGCCACCCGGTCGGTCAAGGCGGTCAAGGGCTTCACCGGACTGCTCGAGGACCTGCGCGAGCTGCACGAGGACGGCGCCGGCATCGGTGACCTCCTCGCGGCCGTGCTCGAGCGCACCGGTTACGTCGCCGAGCTGCAGGCCAGCCGCGACCCGCAGGACGAGACCCGACTGGAAAACCTGACGGAGCTGGTCGGTGTGGCCCGCGAGTTCGACGCCACGCGTGAGGCGACGGGCGAGGTCATCAGCCTCGACGACTTCCTCGAGCAGGTCAGCCTCGTCGCCGACGCCGACGAGATCCCCGACGACGAGGCCGAGGACCAGGGCGTCGTCACCCTGATGACGCTGCACACGGCCAAGGGCCTGGAGTTCCCCGTCGTCTTCCTCACGGGGATGGAGGATGGCACCTTCCCGCACCAGCGCAGCCTGGCCAACGCGACCGAGCTCGAGGAGGAGCGCCGGCTGGCCTATGTCGGCATCACCCGGGCCCGTGAGCGCCTGCACCTCTCGCGCGCGGTCGTGCGCAGCGCCTTCGGTGCTCCGCAGTACAACCCGCCGTCGCGCTTCCTCGACGAGGTGCCCGCCGACCTGCTGCGCTGGGAGCGCACCGGCCCGCCTGTCGGGCTCGGCCGGGGCGGCAGCCGCGAGCCGGCCGTGGCGCGCCTCGCCGCGCGGCCCGGGGTGCGCTCACCCGGCAACCGTCCGGTCATCGCGCTCGCGGATGGCGACAAGGTGACCCACGACAGCTTCGGTCTGGGCACGGTGATCCGGGTCGAGGGCGAGGGCGACAAGGCGATGGCGCACGTCGACTTTGGGGGAGAGGACGGCGTCAAGCGCCTGCTGCTGCGCTACGCCCCGCTCGAAAAGCTCTGACGGGGTGCTCCCGCCCCGTCCATCCGTGCGGGCACGTGAGCTTGCACGCGCATCTCCCCGGGGAGATGCACAGGACCCGCGCATCTCCCCGGGGAGATGCGCGGGTCCTGGGTGGTTCAGGCGGTCAGTTGATGCCGCGCTCGGCGAGCCAGCCGGCGGGGTCGATCGGGGTGCCGCCGCCGGGGTGGATCTCCATGTGCAGGTGCGGGCCGGTGGAGCGGCCCGTGTTGCCGGAGAGGGCGACGACGTCGCCGGGGGCGACCTCCTGGCCCACGGATGCGCTCACCGAGGACAGGTGGCCGTAGCGGGAGACGGTGCCGTCCCAGTACTCCACGTCGATGTAGGTGCCGTAGCCGCCCATCGGGCCCGCCGCGACGACGGTGCCGGAGCTCATCGCCTTGAGCGGGGTACCGACGGAGGCCGCGTAGTCCTGGCCGGCGTGGAGGCGGCCCCAGCGGTGACCGAAGGGGGAGGTGAAGACCGCATTGTCGAGCGGCTTGACCCACCGCTTGGCGTCCGTGCGCTCCTGCTCCGCCCGGGCTGCCGCCTTCTTCTTGTCGGCCTTCTGCTTCGCCTTCTTGTCGGCGAGCTCCTTGCGCTCCTTGGCGCGGGCGACCCGCTCGCGCTCCTGGGTCCGACCCTGGTCCTGGGCGACCGACTCGGAGGCGGCCTGCCGACGGGTGGCCAGACCCGTGGTGTCGCGGGCGGAGGCAGCGACCTCCTCGCGGGCGCTCTCGTCGAGGTCAGGGTCGGCGAGCAGCGAGGTGGCTCCACCCTGCGGGGCGGTGAGGAAGGCCGCCTTGGCCTGCGAGGCCGCCTCACCGGTAAAGGGAGCGGACTGGGCAGCGGTCGCCCCGGCAGCGCTGAGCACCAAGGTGGCCGCAGCCGCCGTGGGGACCACGTAGGCGGGGCCGAAGTTCTTGGGCATGCGAGAGCGGCGCTCGAGTGCGCGCCGCTCAGCGCGAGTGGGCGGCCGATGGCGCCCGGTGTAGTCAGACATGAAGGGGACGTCCTCGCAGGGGGTCGTGGACAAATCCCCGAAACCTTAGCGTGACCATTTCGTTATGCAAAATTGGGGTCGTGCACAGGTCTGCGGTGCGAGACCGCTCAGGCCGTGCGCGTGCTGATGTCGGTGACCGACGCCGTCGGGGTGCCCTCGCTGTCGAGCTGCGTCAGGCGAGTCGCGATCTGGTGCACGACGCTCGGCAGGATCGGCAGCGAGAGGTGGCCGATGCCGCGCAGGCGGATGTTGGTCGTCTCGACGCCCTCCTGATGGAGCGAGCCGCTCACCGCCGGCAGGACCGCCTCGTCGGTGTCGGACCAGAACGTGATGACCCGGGTGCGGCACCCGGGGGCCGGCTGGTTGAGCTCCTGCATCAGGCCGCTGCCCGGACGCAGCTGCCGGGTCAGCGAGGTCGGCAGGAGGTGGGCCAGGAGCGTGCCGTAGTGCGGCGAGCCCAGGGTGACGAGGGTGTGGATGCGCTCGTCACCACCGAGACGGGTGACGTAGTACCGGGCCACGACCCCACCGAGGCTGTGGGCCACGATGTGGATCCGCTCGAAGCCGGTCTCCTCGACGATCGCCTCGATCTCCTCCGCCAGCTGCGCCGCTGCTGTGCGCACGTCCTTGGTGCGCACCGAGTAGTTCATGGCGAAGACCCGACTGAACCCGCGACGCAGCAGGCCGCGACGCAGCAGCGTGAAGATCGAGTGGTTGTCGGCGAAGCCGTGCAGCAACAGGATCGGCGTGCCGACCTCGGTGACCGCGTTGACGAGCATGCCGCGCTGCACCGGGCTGAGGTGCTCGATGCGGTATCCGTGGCGCGGTCCACCACGGCGCGGTGCCCGGGCGCCGAAGGGGTAGAGGGAGATGTGCGTGGTCGCCCAGACGACCTCGACGGCGGCGAAGACCGCGGCCTGGACGGTGGCCATCTGCCGCAGCTGGTCGCACACGCCCGCCCGCAGGCCGCCCGACGTGTTCATCGGGCCGCTCAGGGTGGCAGCGTCGCTCACCGGGTGCGTTGTCGAGGCCATGGTGACTCGAGGGTAACCCCGTCGAGGGGCGAAGGGGAGGGGCCGTGACGACTCCGTGATCAACGGTTCAACGACCCCCGGGGATGCACGCCACACGGACCGGGCGTGCTCACCCTTCGCTCGGCGGCTAGTCTCGACCCGCACCCCGTTACCACAGCAGAGGACGGAATCACCCTCGTGGATCTCTTCGAGTACCAAGCACGCGACGTGTTCGAGAAGCACGGCGTCCCGGTTCTTGCCGGCGCCGTTGCCACCACCCCCGCGGAGGCCCGAGCGGCCGCCGAGTCGATCGGCCAGAAGAGCGGCGGTGTCACCGTCGTCAAGGCCCAGGTCAAGACGGGTGGCCGCGGCAAGGCCGGCGGCGTCAAGGTCGCCAAGTCGGCAGAGGAGGCCGAGTCCCTGGCCGAGCAGATCCTCGGCATGGACATCAAGGGCCACACGGTCCACAAGGTCATGATCGCCCAGGGCGCGCAGATCGCCGAGGAGTACTACTTCTCGATCCTGCTCGACCGCGCCAACCGCAGCTACCTCGCCATGTGCTCCAAGGAGGGCGGCATGGACATCGAGCAGCTCGCGGTGGAGCGCCCCGAGGCCTTGGCCCGCATCGAGGTCGACCCCAACGTCGGCATCGACGACGCCAAGGCGCAGGAGATCGTCGACGCCGCCGGCTTCGACGACGCGGACAAGGGAAAGATCGCCGACGTCCTCAAGACCCTCTGGGTCGTCTACCGCGACGAGGACGCCACGCTCGTCGAGGTCAACCCCCTCGTCAAGACCGAGCAGGGCGAGATCGTCGCGCTCGACGGCAAGGTCACCCTCGACGGCAACGCCGACTTCCGCCAGCCCGGTCACGCCGAGCTCGAGGACAAGGGCGCCGCGGACCCGCTCGAGGCCAAGGCCAAGGACAAGGGCCTCAACTACGTCAAGCTCGACGGCAACGTCGGCATCATCGGCAACGGCGCCGGGCTCGTCATGAGCACCCTCGACGTCGTCGCCTACGCGGGTGAGGACTTCACCGGCGGCAAGGCCAAGCCGGCCAACTTCCTCGACATCGGTGGCGGTGCCTCGGCCGAGGTCATGGCCAACGGCCTCGACGTCATCCTCGGCGACGAGCAGGTCAAGTCCGTCTTCGTCAACGTCTTCGGCGGCATCACCGCGTGCGACGCGGTCGCCAACGGCATCGTCGGCGCCCTCAAGACCCTCGGCGACGGCGCGACCAAGCCGCTCGTCGTACGTCTCGACGGCAACGCCGTCGAGGAGGGGCGTCGCATCCTCGCCGAGTTCAACCACCCGCTGGTGACCATCGAGGACACCATGGACGGCGCCGCCCGCAAGGCCGCCGAGCTGGCCGCCAAGTAAAGGACGTAGAGAACAGACATGGCAATTTTCCTCACCGCTGACTCCAAGGTCATCGTCCAGGGCATGACCGGCTCCGAGGGCATGAAGCACACCACCCTCATGCTCGCTGCCGGCACCAACATCGTCGGTGGCGTCAACCCCAAGAAGGCCGGCCAGAGCGTCGACTTCCCGAGCGGCCAGTCCGTCCCCGTCTTCGGCTCCGTCGCCGACGCGATGCAGGAGACGGGCGCCGACGTGTCCGTCATCTTCGTCCCGCCGGCCTTCGCCAAGTCGGCCGTCATCGAGGCCATCGACGCCGGCATCGGCCTGGCCGTCGTCATCACCGAGGGCATCGCCGTCAAGGACACCGCGGAGTTCTACAACTACTCCAAGGGCAAGTCCACGCGGATCATCGGCCCCAACTGCCCGGGTCTGATCAGCCCCGGTCAGTCCAACGCCGGCATCATCCCGGCGAGCATCGCCGGCGCCGGCCGCATCGGTCTGGTGTCCAAGTCGGGCACGCTGACCTACCAGATGATGTACGAGCTGCGTGAGTTCGGCTTCTCCACCGGCGTCGGCATCGGTGGCGACCCGATCATCGGCACCACGCACATCGACTGCCTCGAGGCCTTCGAGAACGACCCCGAGACCGACGCGATCGTCATGATCGGCGAGATCGGCGGCGACGCCGAGGAGCGCGCGGCGGCCTACATCAAGGACAACGTGACCAAGCCGGTCGTCGGCTACGTCGCGGGCTTCACCGCCCCGGAGGGCAAGACCATGGGCCACGCCGGCGCCATCGTCTCCGGCTCCTCCGGTACCGCGGCCGCGAAGAAGGAGGCCCTCGAGGCCGCCGGGGTCAAGGTCGGCAAGACGCCGTCCGAGACCGCCGACCTCATGCGCGAGATCATGCAGGGCCTGGCCAAGTAAGGCACCCGCAGTCCTGACGAAGGGGGGCGATGACCAAGTGGTCATCGCCCCCCTTCGCCTGTGGTCCCGCAGCCCCCGACGCCGCGCATGTCCCCGGGCGGATGCGCGCAGAGGCTCCACGGTGAGGGACACCACGTGTCGTGCCGGAGGCGCCGTGGGTATCCTGAACCCGTACGAAGTCAACGTCGTACGCGTGCTCCGGGGTCGGTGTAATTCCGAGCCGGCGGTGACAGTCCGCGAACCCGTCCTCTCGAGGCCGGGCCGAGCTGGTGGAACTCCAGCACCGACGGTGAAAGTCCGGATGGGAGGCAGCACGCGGCGCCGCGGTCGTACCGTGCGTCGGGTCGCCCGTCGTCGGTACGACGTCATCGGAGCACCCGATGACCAGCGCGCGCCGTCACACCCGACGGGTGTGCCTCCCTTCGCCCCCGTGGTCCGCGTGGACCACGGAGAGGGCAGATGCAGCAGCCGGTCACCATCGAGAGCGCGATGACCCGTGCCGTCGAGCTGGCGGCACGCGGCCTCGGACGCACCTCGCCCAACCCCGTCGTCGGCTGCGTCGTCCTCGACGCCGACGGCCGCATCGCGGGCGAAGGGTGGCACGAGCGGGCCGGTGGGCCGCACGCGGAGGTCGTCGCGCTGGCCGCGGCGGGGGAGCGGGCGCGCGGTGGGACCGCCGTCGTCACCCTCGAGCCCTGCCGGCACACCGGGCGCACCGGACCGTGCACGAGCGCGCTCCTCGAGGCCGGCGTCGACCGAGTGGTCGTCGGCGTCCCCGACCCCACCGCGACCGCGGGCGGGGGAGCGGACCTGCTGCGCGAGCACGGCCTCGAGGTCATCGAGGGCGTCGGCCGTGAGGCCGCCGCGCACGTCAACCGGGCCTGGCTCCACGCCATGGCGACCGGGCGCCCCTTCGTCACGTGGAAGCTCGCGAGCACTCTCGACGGGCGCACCGCGGCGGCCGACGGGACGAGCCGCTGGATCACCGGACCCGACGCCCGCGCCGCCGTCCACGCCCTGCGGGCCGAGCGCGACGCCGTCCTCGTCGGCGGGGGGACCCTGCGGGCGGACGACCCCCACCTCGCCGCCCGGGGCATCGAGGGCGCGACCCAGCCGCTGCGCGTCGTCCTCGACCGTCGAGCTGAGCTGCCCCTGACCGCCCGCGTCCTCGACGACGCCGCGCCCACCCTCGTCGTCGTGGCCGGGGGCACCGACGCGCAGCGGCTCACCGGCGCCGGCGTCGACGTGCTGGCCGTGCCCGCCGGCCCGGACGGGCTCGACCTCGCCGCCGCGCTCGCGGGCCTGCACGAGCGCGGGGTGCGCTCGGTCCTGCTCGAGGGCGGGGCCCGCCTGGCCGCGTCCTGCATCGCGGCCGACCTCGTCGACGAGGTCGTCGCCCACATCGCGCCGGCACTGCTGGGGGCCGGCGCGCCGGTGCTCGGCGACGCCGGCATCACGACCATCACCGAGGCCCTGCGCCTCACCACCACCGACGTCGTGCGCCTCGGCGACGACATCGCCGTCACCGCCACCGTGAGGAGGGAGCGCTGATGTTCACCGGGATCATCGAGGAGCTCGGGGAGGTGGTCGCCATCGAGCCCGGCGCGGACTCCAGCCGGATCACTATCCGCGGCGAGGTCACGACGGCCGACCCGGCGCACGGCGCGTCGATCGCCGTCAACGGCGCCTGTCTGACCGTCACCGACCACGGGGCGAAGGGGGGAGTCGTCACCTTCGACGTCATGGCGGAGAGCCTGCGGCGCACCGTCCTCGGCGACCTCGCCGTCGGCGACGCGGTCAACCTCGAGCGCGCCATGGTGCTCGGCGCCCGCCTCGACGGCCACCTCGTCCAGGGACACGTCGACGGCACCGCGACGATCGTCGAGCGTCGTCCCGGCGACCGATGGGAGGAGGTGCGGCTGGCGATCGACCCGGCGCTGGCCCCCTTCGTCGTCGAAAAGGGCTCGATCTGCCTCGACGGCGTGAGCCTGACCCTCACCGTGGCCGGCGACGACCACGTCGAGGTCGCCCTCATCCCCACGACCATGGAGCTGACGACCCTGGGCCGCAAGGGCGTCGGTGACCGGGTCAACGTCGAGGTGGACATCCTCGGCAAGTACGTGCAGCGCATGCTCGCGCTCGACCCGAAGGACCCGCGATGACCCACGACGAGACCCTGCTCGATCCGATCGAGACCGCGATCGAGGCGATCGCCGCGGGTGGCCCGGTGCTCGTCGTCGACGACGCCGACCGGGAGAACGAGGGCGACATCATCTTCGCCGCCGATGCCGCGACCGACGAGCTGATGGGGCTGACCGTGCGGCTCGGCAGCGGCGTCATCTGCGTCGCGATGACCGGCGCCGAGCTCGACCGGCTGGCGCTGCCGCCGATGACAGCGATCAACGAGGACTCCAAGGGGACCGCGTACTCGGTCTCGGTCGACGCGCGCGAGGGCGTCAGCACGGGCATCAGCGCGGCCGACCGCGCGATCACCGCCCGGCTGCTCGCCGACCCGGCGACCGGGCGCGGTGACCTGGCCCGGCCGGGGCACGTCTTCCCCCTGCGGGCCCGTGACGGCGGGGTGCTCGCGCGGCGGGGCCACACCGAGGCGGCGGTCGACCTGTGCCGGCTCGCCGGTCGCGCCCCGGCCGGCGTCATCTGCGAGGTCGTCGAGGACGACGGCTCGATGTCGCGCCTGCCGCAGCTGCGGCAGCTGGCGGACGAGCGCGGGTGGCCGCTGGTGAGCATCGCCGACCTCGCGGACCTGCGCCGCCGCTCCGAGTCACTCGTCGAGCGGGTCGTCTCCACGCGGCTGCCGACCGCGCACGGGGAGTTCACCGCCCACGGCTACCGCAGCGGCGTCGACGGGTCCGAGCACATCGCCCTCGTCCACGGCGACCTGGGCGCGGGGACGCCGCTCGTGCGCGTGCACAGCGAGTGCCTGACGGGTGACGTCTTCGGCTCGCTGCGGTGCGACTGCGGGCCCCAGCTCGACGCGGCCCAGGCGACCGTCGTCGCGGCCGGCGCCGGCGTCATCGTCTACGTCCGCGGGCACGAAGGGCGCGGCATCGGCCTGGTCGACAAGCTGCGGGCCTACGCCGCGCAGGACGGCGGAGCCGACACGGTCGACGCCAACGCCGACCTCGGGCTGCCCGTCGACGCCCGCGACTACACGCACGCCGCGCAGGTCCTGCGCGACCTCGGGGTGGATCGCGTTCAGCTGCTGAGCAACAACCCGGCCAAGGTCGAGGCCCTCACGGCCCTCGGCGTCGAGGTGGCCGGGCGCGTCCCGCTGCCGCCGAGCGTGACGAGCGACAACCTGCACTACCTGCGCACCAAGCGCGACCGGATGGGCCACGACCTGCCGTGGCTGCCGGACACCGACGAAGGGAGCACGCGATGAGCGGTCAGGGAGCGCCGGCGATCGAGATCGACGGGGCCGAGGGCCTCACGGTGGCGGTCGTCGCCTCGAGCTGGCACACCGAGGTCATGGACGGCCTCGTGGGCGGCGCCGAGGCGGCCCTCGAGGAGGTCGGCATCGAGCCGAGGGTGGTGCGCGTGGCCGGTAGCTTCGAGCTGCCGGTGGTCGCGGCGGAGCTCGCGCGCACCCACGACGCGGTCATCGCGCTGGGCGTGATCATCCGGGGCGGCACTCCGCACTTCGAGTACGTGTGCGCGGCCGCCACCGACGGGCTCTCCCGGGTGGCGCTCGACTCCGGGACGCCCATCGGCTTCGGGCTGCTGACCTGTGACGACGAGGAGCAGGCGATCGCCCGCGCCGGCCTGCCCGGGTCCCGCGAGGACAAGGGACGCGAGGCGACCGAGGCGGCGCTGTCGACGGCGGTCCTGCTGCGTCGGCTCCGGGCGTGACGCACGCCACTGTTTCCGGACCCGCAGCGGTGGTGACGCGCCCGGCCCACGGGTCTAGTGTTGCGCTGCAGCGCCGACCCGGTCGATCCCCCCTGCTCCCGGGTCGGCGCTGTCATGTCCGCACGAGGTGAACCGAGGGCTCAGGGCGCGTTGCGCTGTTCGGCCAGCTCCTGGTCGCCGAGCGCCGCCTGGGCGACCTGGCGCATCTCCTCGGAGGTGTAGGTCATGCCGTCGAGCTCCGCGACCGTGAGGTAGGACGTCGACGCACCACGGGTCGCCTCCACCCACCAGTAGGTGGTGCCCTCGGGCCCGCGCGCGTGCCAGGAGCGGAAGCGGGCCCGGCCCGGCAGGTCCTCGGTCACCCGCTGGGTCACCCGGTAGGTCTGCTCGCACTGGCTGACGGCCTGGTCGATGGCCTCGGTCGGGGCATCGGTGGCCCCGTCGGCCGTGCCGATCCACTGTCCGGCGACGACGCGGCCGTCGTCGAGGGTCGAGACCCGCCGGTCCCAGGCATCTGACTGCGGGGTCTGGAAGCACTGGCCGTCGGGCTCGGATGTGCCGAGCGTGCTCGTGACCTCCAGGCCCAGGGCGGCGGACCACTCGTCGGAGTCGAGCATCTGCATCGTCGGTTCGCCGGCGGAGTCGGTGGAGGTCGCCGCCGGGGGAGCGACGTCGTCGCGTCCCTGGAGCAGCAGGCCCGTGCCGGTCGCGATGAGCGCGGCCGCGGCGACACCGGCGAGGAGCGCGAAGGAGCGGCGGCGCCGACGCCGCAGCTCGACGACCTGGCCACCGGAGGCGTCGGCCGCTCCCTCGGCCCGGGCCCGGACGGCGGCCGGCTCGGGGAGGGGCTGCGTGGACACGTCGTCCATGAGCGACATGAGGGCAGCGCGGACCAGCTCGTCGTCCTCGGGGTCCCACGGCACGGTGGGTTGACGGTCAGTCATCGTGGGCCTCCTTGTCGGTGAGTTGCTTGGCCAGCTGCGCTCGTCCGCGGTGCAGACGCGCCTTGATCGTCCCCGGCGGGGCGCCGGTCTGACGGGAGATCTCGTCGACCGACAGGTCGGCGAGGTAGTGCAGCGCGAGGGTCTCGCGCACCTCGGGTCCCAGGGTGCGCAGGGCAGCCACGACGGCCACTCGGTCCACGGTGGGCCCCCCGGGTGGGGATGGCTCGCCGTGCCGCTCCATCGCCTTGAGTCGATTGGTGTCCTTGCGCCATGCCGAGATCGCGATCCGTCGGGCCACCGTCCTGACCCAGGCGCCCGGCTCGTCCGTGGCACGGACCTGGTCCCACCGCTGCCACGCCCGTGCGAAGGCCTCCTGGGTGGCGTCCCTGGCCAGCTCGAGGTCGCCCGTGGAGGCGTACACCAGGTGCACGACGCGCTGCGCCGTGGAGCGGTAGAAGTCGTCGAACTCGGACTCCGCGGATGCGTCGCCTCCCTTCATGTCACCCCTCCAGACGTCCGCGGGGGCTGATGGGTTGCCCTCCGACCCGAAATCTTTTCGTGACCTCGGCTGGCCTCCACCACTGTTCCCCCTTCGTCGGTGACGATGGGGCACGTGACGGTGATGGAGCTCATCCGGTCGGCCGCGACCGGTGACGACGGTACCCGCAGACCGCCCGAGGTGCGGGCTGCGGCGACCGGTGCCCTCACGGCGGGCGCCGGCTGGCTCGGCGTCGTGCTCCTCGGTGTCCTCGCGGCGATGGCCGTCCCGCGCGCATCCGCCGGATTCGGTGAGGCCCTCGGCTCTGGCAGCCTGCTGTGGCTCGTCCTCGGCGGTGCCCGGCTGCACGCGGGGGAGGGCACCGTGGCGCTCACTCCGCTGCTCGGCACCCTCCTGCTCGTCGTCCTCGCGCGCGTCGGGTCCCGCCGCGGGCTGCCCGACGAGCCGAGCCTGCGCGAGCAGAGCGCCTGGCTCGGTGGGTACGCCGCCGTCGCGCTCCTCGCGGCACTGCTCGGCCTGCTGTCGCCCGCCGCCCCGACCCTGATCAGCCTGCTGCTGCCGCTGCTCGTCGTCCCGGCCGTCGGCCTGGCGTGGGCGCACGGCCTGCCCGAGCAGGTGACCGAGCAGTGGGCGCGGGCTCCGCTCGCGGTGCGGCGCGGCCTCGTCCCGGGGGCGAAGGGAGCGGCACTGCTCGTCGCGCTCGGCTCCGTCCTCGTCCTCGTCGCCACCGTGGCGCACATCGGTCGGGTCGCGCACATCCAGTCCGCCCTCGACGCCGGGTTCTTCGGCGGGCTCCTCCTCGTGCTCGTCCAGGTGGCCCTGCTGCCCAACCTGGGCATCTGGGCGCTCTCCTTCGCCGCCGGGCCCGGGTTCTCGACGACCGGCGGCGCCATGACGACGTGGTCGGGGGCCGAGGCCGGGCTGATGCCGATGGTGCCCGTGCTCGCGGCCCAGCCGCAGCCGGGTGACCTGATGTGGGTCACCCACCTGCTCGTCCTGCTGCCCGTGGCCGCCGGCGTGTGGATCGGGCGAGAGGCTCTGGACTACGTGCCGCGACTCGCCGCGACCCAGGCCAAGCTGGCGGCCGTGGCCGCTGCGGTGCTCGTCGCCGCGCTGGCCGTCGCGCTCCTCGACGCCCTCGCCGGAGGTTCCCTCGGGGCGCTGCGTCTGTCCCACCTCGGGGCGCCGGCGCCGCTGCTCGGGCTCGTGCTCGTCGCCGAGCTCGCCCTGGGCGCCTTCGCCGCGGCCGCGCGCGACTGGTGGGTCCTGCGCCGCTGACCCCGAGTGGCCACGCAGCCGTTGTCGTTCCGTGACAACCAAGGTGCCGCGTGACACGTTGTCAGCAGTGGGAGAGCGACAGGGGGTCGCTCGCAACGAACAGGACACCACCATGCAGCGCCGCACCACCCGATCCGCCCGCTCCATCGCGACCGGCGTCGCCGCGTCGGCCCTGACGCTCGCCCTGGCCGCGTGCGGCGGATCCGACGGGTCCGAGAGCGCCGGATCCGGGGACACGACCGTGACGGTCACGTCGCCGACGACCGAGTCGGGGTCGCCGACGACCACCACCGCGTCGGCCACGACGAGTGCCCACACGGCGACTGCCCCGAGCCCGACGTCGTCGACGCAGGGGCCGGCCAGCGGTGACCGACTGCCCAACCTCGGCCACAAGACCTCGCAGGCCAGCTTCGCCTCGCCCAGCGGCAAGATCGCCTGCACGTACTCGGCGAGCGGCCGGGAGGAGTGGGTCCGGTGCGACCTGCGGGGCGCGGTCCTCGACGTGCCCGAGCAGGCCGAGGAGGATTGCGAATTCGACCTCGGCACCAGCCTCTACGTCGACGCCTCGGGCGGACGGCTCAACTGCGTGAGCGACGTGGTCCAGGGCACCCCAGTGGCGGACGCCGCGGACTCGGCCATGTGGTGGGAGCCGGCCCACGGCACCAGCCCCCAGGGCGAGGTCGCCCTGCCGTACGGCAAGAGCCTGGGCATCTCCACCCTCCTGTGCGAGAGCAGGAGGAGCGGCATGACGTGCACCGTCGGTGAGCACGGATTCACCCTCAACGACTCCGCGTACGACGTCTGGTGACCTCGACCGGCCGCGGCCGGAGGCACGAAGGGGGACCTACACTCGCCGGGTGAGCTCCCCCCTTCGCCTCGTCGTCCTCGTCTCCGGCTCCGGGAGCCTCCTGCAGGCCCTGCTCGACGCGGTGGCGGCCGGTCGGGTACCGGCGCAGGTCGTGGCCGTGGGGACCGACCGGGCGGACTGCACGGGGGTCGCGCGGGCGCAGAGCGCTGGCGTCCCCACCTTCGTCGTGCCGGTCGCCGAGCACCCCGACCGCGGCGCCTGGGACGAGGCGCTCGCGGCCCGGATCGTCGAGCACGCACCCGACCTCGTCGTCACCGCCGGCTTCATGCGGATCCTGGGGCCGCAGGCGCTCGCCTCGGCCACCTTCCTCAACACGCACCCGGCGCTGCTGCCCGCCTTCCCCGGCGCGCACGGCGTGCGCGACGCGCTGGCCTACGGGGTGCGCGTCACCGGGTCGACCGCCCACCTCGTCGACTCCGGCGTCGACACCGGGCCGATCATCGAGCAGCGCACGGTCACCGTCGCTGACGACGACACCGAGGAGACCCTCCACGAGCGGATCAAGGTCGTCGAGCGGGAGATGCTCGTCGACGTCGTCACGGCCATGGCCACCGGTGGCTGGCGCGTCGAGGGCCGCCGGGTGCGCGTCGGCCCCGCCTGAGCGCGCACCCGCCCGGGCGGATGCACGCGGACGGGCCGCACGCCCGTAGACTCGGCCCCACACGACTGGCGAAGGTGGATCACCACCGGGGAGTGACGAAGTCGCGGTGCATCGCCCGCCTGGGTGCACCCATCCGCATCGCAGCGATCCCAGGAGTACTCGTGTCAGACCGCCGTCCCGTCCGCCGTGCGCTCGTCTCCGTCTACGACAAGACCGGCCTCGAGGACCTCGTCCGTGGCCTCGCCGACGCCGGCGTCGAGCTCGTCTCCACCGGCGGCTCCGCCGCGACCATCGCCGGACTCGGCCTGCCGGTGACCAAGGTCGAGGACCTGACCGGCTTCCCCGAGTGCCTCGACGGCCGCGTCAAGACCCTGCACCCGCGGGTCCACGCGGGGATCCTCGCCGACACCCGGCTCGAGGACCACGTCCGCCAGCTCGAGGAGCTGGAGGTCGCCCCCTTCGACCTCGTCGTGGTGAACCTCTACCCCTTCGCCGACACGGTCGCCTCCGGCGCCGGCGTCCAGGACTGCATCGAGAAGATCGACATCGGCGGCCCGACGATGGTGCGTGCCGCGGCCAAGAACCACGCGTCCGTCGCGATCGTCACCGACCCGAGCAGCTACGGCGAGGTGCTCGAGACCGTGCGCGGCGGCGGCTTCACCCTGGCCCAGCGCCAGCGCCTGGCTGCCGAGGCATTCGTCCACACCGCCACGTACGACGTCGCGGTCGCCTCGTGGATGGGTTCGGTCGTCAGCCCGAGCGACGAGACCCCCTTCCCCGGCTGGGTCGGCGGCACCTGGACCAAGAAGTCCGGACTGCGCTACGGCGAGAACCCCCACCAGTCCGCCGCGCTCTACGTCTCCGACGGGGCCGCCGGTTTGGCGCAGGCCGAGCAACTGCACGGCAAGGAGATGTCGTACAACAACTACATCGACGCCGACGCAGCGCTGCGCGCCGCGCACGACCACGGCGACCAGCCGACCGTCGCGATCATCAAGCACGCCAACCCGTGCGGGATCGCGGTGGGCGAGAGCATCGAGGCCGCCTACGAGCGCGCCCACGCCTGTGACCCCGTCTCCGCCTACGGCGGCATCGTCGCCAGCAACCGACCGGTCACCGCGGCGATGGCGACCGCACTCAACGACACCTTCTCCGAGGTCGTCGTCGCGCCGGACTACGACGAGGATGCCCTGACGATCCTGCGGGAGAAGAAGAACCGCCGCCTGCTCAAGGTCGCGACCCCCGCCCCCGGTGGCGTCGAGACCCGACCGATCTCCGGCGGTCTGCTCGTGCAGCAGCGCGACGCGATCGACGCGGTCGTCGCGGCGGGTGCCGACGACAAGCCGACGCAGGGCCATGGTGACGACCCGAGCGCGTGGACCCTGGTCACCGGCGAGGCCGCCGACGAGGCCACGCTCGCCGACCTCGCCTTCGCCTGGCGGGCCGTGCGCGCCACGAAGTCCAACGCGATACTCCTGGCCAAGGACCTCGGCTCCGTCGGTATCGGCATGGGGCAGGTCAACCGGGTCGACTCCTGCCACCTCGCGGTGAGCCGGGCCGGGCAGGGCCGGGCGGAGGGGGCCGTGGCTGCCTCCGATGCCTTCTTCCCCTTCGCCGACGGCCTGCAGGTCCTGCTCGACGCGGGCGTCTCGGCCGTCGTCGCCCCCGGCGGGTCCGTGCGTGACGACGAGGTCGTCGCGGCCGCCGAGGCGGCCGGCATCACGATGTACTTCACCGGCACCCGCCACTTCGCGCACTGAGCCCCCGAAAGGACCCCGCCTGATGACTGCACAGATCCTCGACGGCAAGGCCGCGCTCGTCTCCATCAAGGAGGAGCTGCGGGGACGGGTGGCCGCGCTCAAGGAGCGAGGCGTGACGCCCGGGCTCGGTACGGTGCTCGTCGGTGACGACCCGGGCAGCCGGTGGTACGTCGGCGCCAAGCACAAGGACTGCGCCGAGATCGGCGTCACGAGCATCCGTCGTGACCTGCCGGCCAGCTCCAGCCTCGAGGAGGTCCTCGAGGTCGTGCGCGAGCTCAACGAGGACCCGGCGTGCACCGGGTTCCTCGTGCAGCAGCCGACCGGTCTGGACGAGAACCGGATCCTCTCCGCCGTCGACCCGCTCAAGGACGTCGACGGACTGCACCCGACCAACCTCGGCTGGCTCGTCCTCGGCGAGCCGGCGCCGCTGCCGTGCACCCCGATGGGGTGCATCGAGCTGCTACGTCGCCATGACGTGCCGATCGCCGGCGCCCGCGTCGCGATCGTCGGGCGCGGGATCACCGTGGGTCGCCCGCTCGGTCTGATCCTCACCCGCCGCAGCGAGAACGCGACGGTCGTCCTGTGCCACACCGGTACGCGTGACCTGGCTGCCGAGGTGCGTCAGGCCGACATCGTCGTGGCCGCCGCCGGTGTGCCGGGCATCATCACCAAGGACATGATCAAGGCGGGTGCCGCCGTGCTCGACGTGGGCGTCAGCCGGATCGTCGCCGAGGACGGCCGGTCCAAGGTCGCCGGCGACGTCGCGGCCGACGTGGCCGAGGTTGCCGGGTGGGTCAGCCCCAACCCCGGCGGGGTCGGCCCGATGACCCGGGCGATGCTGCTGACCAATGTCGTCGAGGCCGCCGAGCGCAGCCTGGCATGAGCGAGCAGGGCGACGGTCAGGACGTGGAGGGTGCTGCCTCCGCGTCGGTCCGCCCCGCCCTCGACGCGCGGCCCCTGGCCGCGTGGTGGCTCATCTTCGGCGCGCTCGTCGTCGGGCTGCTCTTCGTCCTGACCGACCACATGCTCCGGGCCACTCTGACGCTCGGGGCGTCCCTGCTGCTCGCCGCGGTGCTGCGGCTCGCCCTGCCGGGATCGCGGGCCGGCGGGATCGCGGTGCGCGGTCCGCTCGTCGACGTGGTGCTGCTCGTCGTCCTAGGCGTCGCCGTCCTCGTCTCCGGGTTCACCCTCGACCTGACGGCGCGCTGACCTCGACCACACCCGTGTGACGAGGGGCGGGGGCGTCCTTGGCTCGCTGGCGCTCGCGCCTCTGCCGTTGCTCCGTACTCTGTGCCGCCCCATCGCCGGTTCAGAGTACGGAGCAACGGCAGAGTCACAGGACAACGCCCTTCGTGGCTCGTTGGCGCTCGCACCCCTTCGCCCTGCGTATCCCAAGAAATGGTCAGGACATCTTGTGCAGCCCTTCAGGTCTGAGTAGATTTCCAAGAGTCGTGGCCATCTGTACCAGCAGGGGAACTGGCTGGCACGACCACACCGCTAGCCAGCGGTGATCCGGAGGCGGGAGACGCCCGCCTTGGGGGAAGGGAAGCACCTGTCATGCGACACACCACGCAACGGCTCCTGATGAGCGCCGGGACGGCCGCCGGCTTCATGGCGATCAGCGCCGGCGCCGCACTCGCGGCCCCGGCGCCCGGACCCAACCAGCCCGAGTACTGGGAGGCGTACTTCGCGCAGGAGGAGAACGGGGGCTACGTCGACGTCGAGTGCGACAAGCGCGACTCCGAGGGGCCCTACACCGTCGACGGGAACTACATCGCCATCATCATCAAGGCCGGCGCGGGCGACGACCAGAACCAGGTCATCATGAACCCGGAGCAGGGCGAGACCTACGAGACGCACGAGAACGGCAAGGACATCTCGCACGTCATCTACTGCACGGGCGAGGAGCCGACCGAGCCGTCCGAGACCACGGAGCCGACCGAGCCGTCCGAGACCACGTCGACCTCCACCTCGACGACGCCGGTCGCGACCACCACCCCCGGCGGGCCGCAGACCCCGGGCGTCGTGCAGACCGACGGTGGCCCTCTCGGCGGCGACACGGGTGCCATGCTCACCGCCCTCGGCATCGCCGGGCTCGTCGGGACCGCCGGAGCTGCCGCGGTCGTCCGCACCCGCGGCGCCGCACGCCGGCACTGACGCGCAACACGGACGAAGGGCGCCCCACCCCGATCGGTGGGGCGCCCTTCGACGTGCGGAGCGGGGCGTCAGCCCTTGATGAGGCCGAGCTTGGTGACGGCGTCGCGCTCCTCCTCGAGCTCGGCGACCGAGGCGTCGATCTTCGAGCGGGAGAAGTCGTTGACGTCGAGTCCCTGGACGATGCTCCACTCTCCACCGGAGACGGTGACGGGGAAGGAGGAGATGAGGCCCTCCGGCACGCCGTAGGAGCCGTCGGAGACGACGGACATCGAGACCCAGTCACCCTCCGGGGTGCCCAGGGTCCAGTCGCGGGCGTGGTCGACGGTCGCGCTCGCGGCGGAGGCGGCCGAGGAGGCGCCGCGCGCCTCGATGATCGCGGCGCCGCGCTTGGCGACGGTCGGGATGAAGGTGCCCTCCAGCCACTCCTGGTCGCCGACGGCCTCTGCCGCGTTCTTGCCACCGACCTCGGCGTTGAAGAGGTCGGGGTACTGGGTGGCGGAGTGGTTGCCCCAGATCGTCATCTTCTTGATCTCGGTGACCGGCACGCCGAGCTTGGCGGAGAGCTGGCTGATCGCCCGGTTGTGGTCGAGGCGGGTCAGCGCGGAGAAGCGCTCCTTGGGGATGTCGGGGGCGTTGCTCATCGCGATGAGGGCGTTGGTGTTGGCTGGGTTGCCGGTGACGGTGACGCGGATGTCGTCGGCGGCGACCTTGTTGAGGGCTGCGCCCTGCGGGGCGAAGATGCCGCCGTTGGCCTCGAGGAGGTCACCGCGCTCCATGCCGGGGCCGCGAGGGCGGGCGCCGACGAGCAGGGCGTGGTTGACGCCGTCGAAGACGACGTTGGGGTCGTCGCCGATCTCGACCTTCGCCAGCGTCGGGAAGGCGCAGTCGTCGAGCTCCATGACGACGCCCTCGAGTGCCTTGAGCGCGGGGGTGATCTCGAGCAGACGCAGCTCGACCGGGGTGTCCGGGCCGAAGAGCGAACCGCTGGCGATTCGGAAGAGAAGGCTGTAGCCGATCTGGCCGGCGGCGCCGGTGACGGCGACCTTGACGGGCGTGGTGCTCACGGGGTGTCTACCCTTCGTCGTTGGTTAGCGGGTGCCCTTCGACTCTAGTCCTCCGCCGCAGGGCGCGTCTGGCCGGTCCGGATCACTTCTCGCCGAGGAAGAGGAGCCGGGGTACCCGGTGCCGCCGCAGGACCCACGCCAGGGCGACGGGCAGGAGGAGACCGGCGAGGAGACCGAGGGGGAAGAGCGCGCCATGCGCCTCGAGACCGAGGCGACCGGCGACGATCCGTGACCCTGCGGACCCGAAGACGTGCCAGAGGTAGATGGCGTAGGAGTACCCGCCGAGCCAGATGAGCCATCGGGCCCGCAGGACGCGCTTGACCTGCCAGAGGGCGAGGAGGCTGCCGACGCCGACGAGGACACGGACGGCCCGGTGCGGCATGTCGGTCAGCTGGATGGCGCCGAGGTGGTGGCCCACCGTGACGGCGTACGCCCCGAGCGCGACCGCGAGGCTCACCCCGACGACCCGCGTCGTGAGGACGTGCGGGTAGCGGACCAGTCCGTACCCGACGAGGAAGAACGGCAGGAGACGGGTCGCGCCGTTGACGCTGAAGTAGGCGAGCTCCGCCGGGACCTCGACGAGGACGAAGAGGACCGCGGCCACTCCCGTCGTGGTGATCCATCGACCAGTCGTACGCAGGGCGCCGGTGAGGTCCATGACTGTCACCACGGCGAAGATGAGGAAGATCGCCTGGAGGAACCAGAGATAGGTCTGTGCCTGGACCATCTCTCGCAGATAGCTCGGAGCCTCGCCGTTGACCCCAGGGACCTGGCTCTGCACGAGGACGAAGACTGCGCCGACGAAGACCATCGGCACGAGGACCCGGCGCACCTTCGCGCGCATGACGCTCGTCCCCTCCTCGGAGGTCCGGGGACGGCGCAGGGCGTAGACGTACCCGGAGATGAGGGTGAAGAGGGGCATCCGGACATCCTCGAGGAGGAGGTACGACCAGCGCCATGCCGAGTCGTCGGGGACCCGGAGCCCGACGGCGGCTGTCGAGCCGATGACGTGACCGGCCACCATGAGGATGATCGCGAGTCCCCGGAGCGACTCGACATCGGGGTCGCGTCGACGCCCGGGCGGGGTGACGGCGCGCGAGCAGGCCGGCGACGACCTGGGTCCCGATGTAGGCGGGACGTCCTTCCAGGCGAATCGCATGGCAACCGCAGCGCCGATCGTCACGGCCGGGTTGAAGTGGCCGCCGGAGACGTGGCCGACGGCGTACGCCATAGTCAGGACGGTCAGACCGAAGGCGAGCGAGACGCCGACGAAGCCAATGCCGAGACCGGTGTCGGCGCCGTCCGCCATGTGCTGCGCGGCGAAGATCGCGCTGCCGCAGCCGCCGAGGACGAGCCAGAAGGTGCCGAGGGCCTCGGCACCGAGGCGGTGGGCGAGCTTGGGGGTCCGCATGAGTGATCTGCTCCTGCAGGTCGAGGGTGAGGTGGTCGTCCGACAGCTGTGTCGAGGGGGCACCGCAGGTGCCCTGTATGACGCGAGACCAGTGTGCCCAAACGCTGCGTCGCCCGCACGATCTGCCGGCCCTCGGCGCGGGGGCGCGGCCTGCGGCGTCGCGGGCGATAGCCTTCGACGCAGCCTGCGGCCGACCGGTGAGCAGGGACGAGGAGAGACGGATGAGCACACGGTGGGGAGTGGCGGGGCTGATCGCCATGGTCCTGGCGGACATCCTCCTCGTGGCGTGGGCGCTCGGGCTCGTCGGAGGCGAGAGCGACACCGCCCGGCCCCAGCGCCCGGCGCAGACGACGAGCGCGACCTCGTCCACCTCGAGCCCGACCCCGGCCCCGTCGCCGGAGAGCCAGGCGTCGACGGTCCTCCTTGACGCGGCGAGCGCCTCCCATGCCCTTCGTTCCGCCTATGCCCCGTGCACGACGGACGGCCCGACGACCGCCGAGGTCGAGCGCACCGATGACGGCGGCGCGACGTGGGAGGCTACCGAGGTGCGGGCGAGGAGCGTCCTGCGCGTGCGGATGACGAGCGAGCAGCAGGGCTTCGCGGTCGTCGCCGACGACGACTGCGAGCCGGCGGTCCTCACGACGGCGGACGGCGGGGCGACCTTCAGCGGACCCGGACCGGCGACGGCGACGTGGGGTCTGTGGCCGGAGGCAGGGCCCGAGGTCCTCGTCCCGGGCGGCCGTTCCGCGAAGGCCTGCGCGGCAGGCGACGCCGTGGCTCTCAGCGCCGCCGACGGTCAGCTCGCCCTCGTCCTCTGCGACGACGGGTCGGTCCGTCGCACCGCAGACGCCGGCCAGACCTGGGCCGACGCCGGTGACGTCGACGGCGCGGTGAGCCTGGCCGTCCGGGACGACCAGGTCGCGGTGCTCCTGACGTCTGACGGCTGCGAGGGGGTCGGCGTCAGGGCCGGCGACCTCGGCGAGTCGCTCGACCTCGGGAGCGAGACGGCATGCGTCGAAGGGGTGTCCGCACCGGCCGCCGTCGCGGTCGCCGAGGAGGGTGGTTGGGTGTCGTCGAACCGCTCCACCTCCGCGAGCGAGGATCTCCAGGCCTGGACTGCGACCGAGGGCTGATGCGCGTCCGCGACTAGGGTGATGAGCATGCTCGTGCTGCGTCTCCTCCTCCGGTGGCCCGTGGTCGTCCTGTACCGGCTCTGCCCGCCGGGGACCCAAGCGCTCATCGACGCAGATGTGGCGCGGTGGTTCGAGGTATTCAGCTGGGGTTCGACGAGCACAGAGGGTGGCCTCGTGCGTCTCTTCGGGCACCGCACCCACGAGTTCCGCAACGTCTTCTACTACCGGCTCGACCGCACGAGCACGGTGTTCAAGGCCCTCTCGCACCTCGTCCGACGGTTCTACCCGGGGGAGCGGACGCTGTTCGTCCGGGCGGACGAGATCGGTCCCGGTCTTTTCATCCAGCACGGCTTCGCGACGACCATCGGGGCGCGGAAGATCGGCCGCAACTGCTGGATCAACCAGCAGGTGACCATCGGGCACGTCTACGACCGGGGGGCGCCGGTCATCGGCGATGACGTGACGATCTCAGCGGGCGCGATCGTCGCCGGCGGGGTGACGATCGGCGACGGCGCTCGGATCGGGGCGAATACGACCGTGGTGAAAGACGTCCCGCCCGGGGCCGTGGCGGTGGGGGCAGGTATGCGTCTGCTGAACCAGCCTGGGGCTCCGTCGCTGGGCGAGAAGACTGTGTGACACGCTGGCGATGGCCAATCGACGGCGTGACCCGCTGGATGTGGTGCGGCCACCTGAAGGGAGATTCACCATGTCAGACGGGGATGTTCGACCCGCTCGCGTCGCGATTGCAGGGGTCGGTGTTGACCCTCTCGGCGCAGATGCGACGATCCGGCGGTGCGCGGAGCTCGTTGAGCTCGGCGGGCCTCGTCATGCCGCCGGGGTGAACGCCTCGAAGATCGTCGAGGCGCAGGACGACCCGTCGTTCGCGCGAACCCTGGCGGAGGCGGACCTGGTCAATGCGGATGGGATGTCCGTCGTGTGGGCCTCGCAGATCCTCGGACGACGTCTGCCAGGGCGCGTCACGGGCATCGATCTCGTCGACCCGATCCTTGAGCTGGCCGCTAGCCGTAGCTGGCCGGTGTACTTCCTCGGAGCGAGGGCAGAGACGATCGAGCGCGCTACACAGGTGCTGCAGGAGCGGCACCCCCATCTGGTCGTCGCTGGTTTCCGAGACGGCTACATCAGGGGTGTGGAGGCGCAGGCGGCGCGCACCATCGCCGATTCCGGTGCCCGGATCGCTTTCCTGGGTCTGCCGAGCCCTATGAAGGAAGAGTTCTTCGACCAGCAGCGGGAGCTGCTCGGCGACTGTCTCGTCGTCGGTATCGGAGGGTCGTTCGACGTCTTGGCCGGAGCCATCTCGCGGGCCCCGAGGTGGATGCAGCGGGCGGGCCTGGAGTGGCTGCATCGGCTCATGCGAGAGCCAGGGCGACTCTGGCGGCGATACGTCTTCGGGAACACGCGATTCATCGCCCTCGTCCTCAAGCAGCGGCTCGGCCGTCTTCGGGCATGACACGGGGCCTCGTCGCGGCCATGACACCACGCCCGTGAAGCTCGGTGCCCAAGGGATCTCGACATCCACACTCGGCAACTACTCCATGGTCGTGGGGCAGGCGCTGCGGACCGTCGTGGTTGCCGGACTGCTCCGGCCCGCGGACTTCGGGATCCTCAATCTCACGAACGTCCTGACCAACTTCACGACGTACGTCGACGTGGGTACCGGAGTGGTAGGTCAGCAGCACGCGTCCGGGGCCAGGGGGCGTGGCGATCAGCAGGCGGCCCTCGAACAGCTCCGGGCGATGGCGGGAGCGCGACTCGTGCCCGCACTCGCCCTGGCGGGGTTGCTGACCTCAGGTGCGCTCCTCGCATGGGCTCTGGGGCAATCGACGGCAGCAGTCGTCCTGGGGTTCGTGGCCCTGGCCGGTCTCCTGCAGTCCACGTGGTTTTCCGCTCGCGGCTGGCTGAGAGTCACCGGCGACTTCCGCCACGCCATGGTGGCCCAGCTGAGCCAGGTGCTCGTGTGGGTCACCCTCGTGCCGCTTGCGGCGTGGAGGTTCGGACTGGTCGGCGCCTTGGGAGCGATGGCGCTGAGCTACCTCCCGCCCGTCCTGGTGAGTGCCCCTCGATGTGATGTCAAGGCTCTCGTCACTCCGCGGGTGGGCGCCTTCCGGGCGCTGTTGCCTGCGGGCGTCCCGGTATGGCTCCTCCTCGTGACCGCCTTTCTCCTCGTCAACGCCGAGCAGCTCGTCGTCGGGGCGACGCTCGGGACGACAGCGCTCGGCCTGTACGGCATCGCGATGCTCGCGGCGAACGCGGTCGTCGCGCTCAGCGACGGTGCCGCGGCAGCGGCACACCCGCAGACCATCGAGGCCTACGAGCGCGACGGTCGGATCGACGAGATGACGCCCTCCGTCACGCGCGTCATGCGGGTGGTCGAGGCGGCGTTCGCCGTCGTGGTGCCGCTGTCCTGGCTCGGACTCGCAGTGGTGGCCCACCTCTACCTCACCGACTATCTCGCCGCGCTCCCGGTCGTCGCCATCGTCTGCGCCGGAGCCTCCGCGGTCGGGGTCGCGACGGCGAGCAACTCCGCGCTCCTTGCCGTCGGCCTCCACCGGAGACTGCCACGGATGACCCTCATCGCGATCGTGCTCAAGGTGGCGCTCGCGTGGCTGGTGGCGTCGCAGACGGGGTCGACGGCCGCCGTCGCGGCAGCGTGCCTCGTCGGGTCGTTTTTCTACGCGGCGAGCCACCTCCGACTCGTGGCCCGGGCGCTAGGCGCACCCAGCTGGACGCGGTTCGTCATCGCTCACCTGAGAGTGCCGCTGCTCCTGGCGCTGCTGGCACTCGGGTCAGCCGCCGTCGAGGCATGGAGGGGCTCCTCCGGCTTCGTCGTGGCTGCACTGGTCTCGCTCGTCGTCGCCTCGCTCGCAGGGGGTTCGGCGCTGCTGCCTGCTCGACGGTAGGCGAAGAAACCCGCGGCGGTCAGGAGGGCGACGAACTCCATCGTCCGTGGGTTGAGGGGCATGCCCACCTCGGTGACGAAACGCGAGGCTGCGGTGATCATCATGATGAGCCCGACGCTGCGTGCGAGGCTCCATCGACCCACGGTCATGAGCGCCGCCATCGCGAGACCGAAGATCACCAGACCGGGGATGCCGAGGTTGACGAGCAGGTAGGGCGCCTGGCCGTGCTCGCTCACCACGAACCCGCCAAGGACCCCTTCCATGGCATCCGGTCCGGGCCCGAGGACGAGGTCGACCCCGTGGACGAGCTTGGACCTGACGAACTCGTAGATGGTGCCGCGTCCTGTGAGCTCACCCTGTCCGATCGTGAGGAAGACGAGCAGGCTGGCGAGGAGCGCGAGGAACGGGATGGCCCGAACCGCGAGCGGGGCCGCGCTGATGTCCCCGGTGCGGTTCCCGGCACGGATCCGGACGAGGACGATGAGACACGTGGCGATCGCGAGCGCTGCGATCGACGTCCGGGACCCGGTGCCCAGGACGAAGACGCCAAGGAGTGCTGTCGAGAGCACGAATCGGGGCCGGCTTGCGACGACCAGTGCGGGCGTCAGGAGGAGGAGCTGCGACGAGGCGGCGTTCTCGTTGCTGAAGAGGCCCGTCCACAGCGTCCCGAAGGTTCCACACTTGTCCTCCCGGCACGGGGCCTGTCCGAACTGGGGGCTGAGGACGCTGAAGGCGATCGAAGCGGCCACCATGACGTCGCGCAACGCGTTGAGCGCGGGGAGCAGCCGCAGGGTGGGGGGACTCACGAGGACGCCGAGCAGGAGGATCGAGCCGATGATCGGCCCCTGGACCAAGGGCATGATCCCGTCCCGACGCAGGAAATCGACGAACGCCCACCAGACGAAGAGAAGGATGAGGCACCACCCGAACGCAGAACCGACCCTCGCTCGTGGCAGGCGGGTGCTGACGATCTGGGCCAGGCCCCCGATGGCCGCGAGGAAGAGGCACAGCAGGGCGACGGTGGCTCCGACGTTGCCACCCTCGTAGACGTGGGTCCGTCCGACCGAGTCGGTGACCTCGGTCCGCCCATCGATGACCTTGCCGAGCAGCCCGTAGAGGAGGACGGTCGCCGCAGCCAGGAAGATGATCCCGCCGCCGGGACCACCGATCGCCTCCATCTGACGGGGACCGGAGGGGACCTCGTCCGCGTCCGCCTCGAAGGCCCCTTCGTTCGGCTCGTTCATCGTGAGCAACTATAGTCTCCACAGGTGTCACGTCAGGGCCCCAGGGCCGGAGCCGGGTCATGAGGAGGTAGTCGTGCTACGGCGAAGGATCGCCCTGCTGCTCTACTACGGCGTCGCAGCGCGGCTGCCGGAGTCCTACTCGCCAGTGGCCTTCGGCGCCCGGCGCCTCCGCGCTCAGCTCGTCCGGTCGCTCTTCGACCACACCGGCGCCGACGTCAACGTCGAGAAGGGGGCCAGCTTCGGTCAGGGGCGAGGCATCTCACCCGGAGACCGCTCAGGTATCGGCATCGACTGCAAGGTCCAGGGCCCGCTGAGCATCGGCGCCGACGTCATGATGGGACCCGAGACACTCATCTACACACGCAACCACGAGACGGGACGACTAGACATCCCCATGCGGGAACAGGGTGACACTGCGCCCCGGGCGGTCACGATCGAGGATGACGTCTGGATCGGAGCCCGAAGCATCACCCTGCCGGGGGTGACGATCGGCAAGGGGGCAATCGTCGCGGCCGGATCGGTGATGGCCAAGGATGTGCCAGCTCTCGCAGTCGTCGGCGGCGTGCCTGCGAAGGTCATCCGCTACCGTGACGCGGCCGAGGACCGCTCGGCGTGAGGATCGCGCTTCTGGCCCATTGGTTCGCCGAGTACACGCGTGTTCTCGCCGAGGGGCTTGTCGACGCCGGTCACGAGGTTCTCTTCGTCGTCGAACGCGGGGCGTTCGAAGGAGAGCTCGGCGAGGTCCCGCGCCCCGGTCCTCGTCTGCAGGTCGAGGTCGTCGAGCACCGGGCTCACCCCGTTGCCGCCCTGAGGACGTCCAGGCAGATGCTCCGGTCGATCCAGCGCTTCCACCCTGACGTGGTGCATGCCCAGGAGGCTGTCCGAGACTCCCAGGTGGCGGTCCTCCCGCTGTTGAGGCGGCAGTACCCCCTGGTGGTCACCGTCCATGACCCGGTACCTCACATGGGGCAGGACACGGCGAGACAGAAGAGGTCCAGGGGCGGTGCGTACCTGTGGGCCACGCGTCGTCTGGCCGATGCCGCGATCGTCCACGGACACTCGTTGAAGGACGAGCTCGAGCGGGTGGTGCCCCGGCTCAGCGGACGCACCTGGGTGGTCCCGCACGGTGTCCTCGGGGCGTCGGTGCAGGATCCTCCGGTCGCCGACGCAGAACCCGGACGGGCGTTGTTCTTCGGACGGATCGAGGAATACAAGAATCTGCCCGCGTTCGTGCTCGCCATTGAGCACCTCAGCGCAGAGGGTGTCTCCGTCCACGGACGCGTCGCTGGACGCGGCAGTGCCCTCACGGACGATCTGCGCCGGCGTATCGAGCGCTGCGACGCGCTCTCGTTGCACGAGGGGTACCTCACCCGGACGGAGCTGCTCCGCGAGGTGGACCGCGCCAGCATCGTCGTGCAGCCCTATCTGGAAGCCACGCAGAGCGGTGTGTCTCTCTTGGCCCTCGGCCGTGGTCGACCGGTCCTTGCGACGGATGTGGGTGAGGTGCCCATGGTCGTCCGCGACGGTGTGAACGGCCTGGTCGTCCCCCCGAACGACCAGGAGGCCCTCGAGGACGCGCTGGGTCGGGTCGTGCGAGACGGGGACCTCTGGCGTGGTCTCCAGCAGGGCGCCGTGGAGTCCTCATGCGGTGACCTGTCCTGGCCCGCGATCGCCAGGACGACGGTGGGGGTCTACGAGGCGACGGTGGGACGCAGGGCGTCCGCGTAGATCGTCGTCAGTTCAGCGAGATGGGCGGCCGGTGACCTGCGTTCCCTGACCCATCGAGCATTGGCGGCGCCCACATCCCCACGCAGCTGTGGATCCTGGGCCAGCCGTCGCAACGCCTCCCGCAGTGAGGAGCGATCACCGGCCGGGACGACGACGTTCCCCGGGACGGGGACGAGCAGGCTCGGGATGGAGCCGACCGCAGGCGCGATGCAGGGAAGCCCGCGGCCCATCGCCTCGAGGAGGGAGAGCGGCTCGGCCTCGTTCCGGGAGAAGAGAACGAAGACGTCTGCCCGGTCGTAGAGCTCCGTGAGTGCCGGCCCACGCTGTGTGCCGTGCAGCACGCACGCGTCGCTGTGCTCGAGGTGGCGACGCTCGGCATCCGGCAGGGGACCCCACGGACCGACGACGTGGTACTCGATCTCGACCCTCTCCGAGCGCAGTGCCTCCACCTCGCTGAGGATGACCGACATCTGCTTGAGCTCGTTGATCTCACCTACGGTGAGAACGCGGACGGGGTCTGCGTGCGCGGCCCGCTCGGGCGCAGCGGTGTCGACGTTCGACGCAGGGTTCGGCAGCACCCGCACCACGCCGCTCCGTCGCGGACGGCGCTCCCGGATGTGAGCGGCGACAGGTTCAGACATCACGAGGACCGTCTCTGCGCGGCTCAACGCCTCGTCGAGGGCACGGTCGGCGTCCTGGTCGGGCGACTCGTCGTCGAGGAAGCCGGAAGTGTGGAGGTGCGCGACGACTGGGCGTCGCAGGGCGTGTGCGATCCGGAGGTACAGCAGGTCACGTCGCGCCCCAGGTGCAGACATCTGAAGGTGGACGACCTCCGGTCGGTGCACGAGCAGGGCTGCCGTCCAGCGGGCCAGTCCGAGGAGGTGGATCCCCAGCCGGACGAGGGGGCTCTGCGAGCGCACAGACAGCGGCCACCACTGGTCGAAGGGCCGCGCGTCCGGCAGTCCCGTCGTCACGAGACGGGTGTGCTGAGCCACCCCGCCGATCGCGTCCACCGGCGGGGA
>NZ_BCSQ01000033.1 GCF_001570945.1 Janibacter anophelis NBRC 107843 | reverse complement strand
GTCCCCGCGCTGTGGCCGTGGTGGCTGCCGCGGCTCGAGCCGGTCCTCGGCCACGACGGGTCCGTCGCTGTGGTGCTCGCCGTGGGTGGCCTCCTCGTCGCCGGGTGCGCCGCCCGCGGACCCGCCCTGGCGGGTGCCGACCTCGACCTGGACGTGGAGAGCCTGGCGTCGGGCGCCGGGGCACGCGGTGGGGCCGGCAGACCTCTGGCCGCCGGACCCTCGGTGGCCGGTGGGCCCACGACCAGCGAACCCCCGGCCGTCGAGTCCGCGGGGCAACGATGACCACCCTGCGCGAGGACGTCGCGGCGGCGGTGGCGGCCGTCCGCGAGCGTGAGCCGCTCGTGCACGGTGCCACCGGTTCGGTGACCCGCGCGCTCGTCGCCGACGGGCTGCTCGCCGCGGGGGCGCGGCCGATGCTCACCGAGTCCCGCGAGGAGGCGCCGGTGCTCGTCACGTCGGCCGATGCCTTCCTCGCCAACCTCGGCTCGCTGAGCTCCGACGGCATGGGCGGACTGCTGCCCACCGCCAGGGCGGCCCTCGCGCACGGGGTGCCGTGGGTCCTCGACCCGACCGCCATAGGGGCGGCCCCGGTGCGCACCCGGCTGGCGGGCGAGCTGCTGGACCTCGGGCCGACCGTGGTGCGCGGCAACGCCTCCGAGGTCGTGACCCTCGCCGGTGGGACCGGCCGGAGCCGCGGCGCCGACAGTACCGCCGAGCCCAGCTCCGCCGGCGGGGCGGCCCATCGGATCGCCGCGCACCACGGGTGCGTCGTCGCCGTGTCGGGCGCGGTCGACCTCGTCACCGACGGCACCCGCACGGTCCGGCTCGGCTCCGGCGCACCCGCCCTGACGCGGGTCGCGGGCACCGGCTGCCTCCTCGGTGCCCTCACCGCAGCCCACCTCGCGGTGGCCGCGCCCTTCGTCGGCGCGGTGGCGGCGACCGCGTGGCTGACGATCGCCTCCGAGCGAGTGGGGCACCTGCGGCCCGGCAGCTTCCGCATCGGCCTGCTCGACGCCCTCGACGAGGTCACGCCGTCCGAGGTCGCCCAGGGGGTGGACCTGTCGTGGGAGTGATCGACCACCGCGTCCAGCTCGTCACGTCGGGCGACGGTCCGCGCACCGTGGCCGTCGCCGCCGCGGCGGCCGCGGCCGGGGCGGGCGTGGTCCAGGTGCGGGCGAAGCACCTGCTCGCGGGTGAGCTGCTCGACCTCGTCCGCGCGGTCGCCGACGCGGTCGAGCGGGTCGCGCCGACCACCCGGGTGCTCGTCAACGACCGGGCCGACGTCGCCCACGCCGCGCGGCGCCGCGGAGCCCCCGTGCACGGCGTCCACCTGGGCCAGGCGGACCTGCCCGTCGCCGCGGCACGCGACCTGCTCGGCCCCGACGCGGTCGTCGGGCTCACCGCCGGCACCCTCGACCACGTGCGCGAGGCGCAGTCGCGCACCGGGTCGGGCCGACCGGACCACCTCGGGAGCGGTCCCTTCCGCCGGACCCCGACCAAGGACGTCGGGCGCCCACCCGTCGGGCTGGCGGGCTACCCCCTTCGCGCGGCCGCCACGGACCTGCCGGTGCTGGCGATCGGGGACGTGACCCTCGCCGACGTCCCGGCGCTCGCGGCGACCGGCATCGCGGGTGTCGCGCTCGTGCGCGAGGTCATGGACGCCCCGGACCCGGGCGCGGTCGTCGCCGCCTGCCTCGCCGCGTGGGGGTGAGTCAGGCGACCTCGTCGTCGACGAAGACCGGGCGCGCGACGCGCAGTCCGCTGAGCGTGATGCCGACACCGGTCGCCATGAGCAGCACGAGCACGAGCGTCCACCCGCCGGTCAGCTCGTACAGGACCCCGACGAGGAAGGGGCCGATGCCGGCGAGGAGGTACCCGACGGGCTGGACGAACCCCGACAGCTGGGCCGTGACGTGCGGGTCGCGGGTCCGGGCCGTGATGAGGGCGATGGCGGTGGGGAAGGCGAAGCCCGACAGGCCGAGGAGCACGACCCACAGCCACGGCACCGTGGCTGGTGCGAGCAGCAACCCGAGGTAACCGCCGGCGGCCAGCAGGCCGAAGCCCACCATCCACGCCGACAGGTCGCGGCTGCGGGCGATGACCGTCGGCATGACGAGGCCGCCGAGGATGCCCAGACCGGCGAGGACGGAGGTCAGTGCGCCGGCGCCCGTCGCCGAGATGCCGGCGTCACGGTAGATCTGGGGCAGCCAGCCGAACTGCACGTAGGCATTGGTCGACTGGACGCCGAAGAGGACCGTCAGCGCGATCGCGGTCGGCGAGTGCCGGATGCGCGAGGTCGGGTTCTCGCCCGCCGACCGACGGTGGACCCGGTCCCGCAGCGTGATGACCACCCACGGGACGAGCGCGGCGAGGGCGACCACGCCCCACATGCCGAGCGCGCCGCGCCACCCGCCGGGGGCGGACGCGGCGACGGGGGCGGCCAGGAGCGGACCGGCGGTGCCACCGATCGTCAGGCCCATGCCGTAGATCGTCATGAGCCGCACGCCGCCGTCGTGGGAGTGGGCCTTGATCCACGCGGGGACGAGGACATTGCCCAGCCCCATGCCGGCCAGCCCCAGCGCGGTGAGGACAAGGAAGACGGCGGCCGAGTCGGTGAGGACGCGCGCGATGAGGGTGACGACGACCGCGACGACCCCGAGGGTGATGCCGGCGGAGACACCCACCCGGCGCGCCAGGCCGACGGCGGCGCCACCGGCCGCGGCGAAGGCCAGGCCCGGCAGCGCCGTGAGCACGCCGGCGAGCGTCCCGCCGAGCCCGAGGGCGGCGCGCACCTCCTCGAGGAGCGGGCCGAGGGAGGTCGCGCCGGGACGCAGGTTGACCGAGATGAGCGCCACGGCCGAGAGGATGAGGACGGGACCGAAGGGGAGGGTCCGTCGCGTCGTCTCGTGGCTGCTCACCACCGGTGTCTACCACCGGCATCTCGGTGGGGGCGCGCCGGGTTCCGCAGAGCGGTGCCTAGGATCTGCCCATGCCCGACCTGATGCCTCCCTCGCCGAGCGTGCCGAGCTGGGACGAGTACTTCCTCGGCATCGCGACCGCGGTCGCCGCCCGGGCCAAGTGCACCCGGCGCCGCGTCGGCGCCGTGCTGACGATCGACCACCGGATCATCGCCACGGGATACAACGGAGCCGCGCCGGGCGAGCCGGACTGCCTCGAGGGCGCCTGCCCCCGGGGAGCCCTCGACTACGACACCGTTCCGGGGCTCGGGGACTACGACCGGCCCGGGACGCCCGGCTTCTGCATCGCGATCCACGCCGAGGTCAACGCGCTGCTCTTCGCCACCCGCGACACGAAGGGGGCGACGGCCTACATCACCGACCCCCCGTGCCCCGGCTGCCGCAAGGCGCTGGCCGCCGCCGGGATCGTGCGGGCGGTGTGGCCGCAGGGGTCGCACGACCGGGCGGGCCTGACGACCTGGGCTTGAAAGTCTGGGCCCGACGACCTGGGCCCGACGACCTGGGCCTGATCGCTTGGGCCTGACGACGGGGAGAGGCGGGTGGGAGATCGGGGCGTGCCCCCCTTCCCGCCGGCGGGGGTCCATGGGGACAATGGGGCATGAGCACCGACGCCAGCACCCACGACAGCCCCACTCCCGCCGACGCCGTGGTCGCCGCCCTCGATGGCAGCCACCGGGACGACGCCGTCATCGACTGGGCCGCCGCCGAGGCCGCCGCCCTCTCGGCCCCGCTCCACCTCGTCCACGCCGTCGACCTCGGCACGCCGCTGTCCGCCTACGGCGAGCTGCTGACCAGCCCCGAGATCGTCGACCGGGTCGAGCAGGAGTCGACGCGGGTCGTCACCGAGGCCCGCGCGCGGGTCGAGGCCGCCCGTCCCGGGCTGGCCGTCACCACCGCTCTGCCGACCGGCTCACCCTCCGGCGCCCTGCTCGCCGCGGCCGAGGGCGCCCGCGTCCTCGTCGTCGGGTCCGCCCGCAAGAACCGCGCCGAGCGCATCGTCCTCGGCACGACCTCGCTGAGCGTCGTCGCCCACGCCCCCTGCCCGGTCGTCCTCGTCCCGGAGAACGCGAGAACTTCCGGCGACGGCCGGGTCGTCGTCGGCATCGACGGCAGTGAGCACAGCCGCCTGGCCTTCCGCCACGCGCTCGACGCGGCGGCCCTGCGCGGACGCACCGTCACGACCGTGACCTCATGGAACGTCGAGGTGGAGAACGGCGTCGTCGTCACCGAGCCGGGCAGCCCCGAGTGGGAGGCCGTCGACGCCCGTTACCGCGCGATGGCCGAGCGGACCATCGCCGAGGACCGTGAGGCGCACCCCGACATCACCGTCGAGGTCGAGGTGCGGCACGGCCGCGCCGCGGACTCCCTCGTCGAGGTCGCCGAGGGCGCCGACCTGCTGCTCGTCGGCTCGCGGGGTCGCGGCGGGTTCCGCGGGATGCTCCTCGGCTCGGTCTCGCAGCGCGTGCTCGCGCTCGCGACCTGCCCGGTGGCGGTGCTCCACAAGCACTGAGTGCACCTGCCGGTGGTGGGCGGGCCTCAGGCCGAGTGCTCCTCCTGCCACCGGCAGATCGCGGCCATGCCCTCGTCGCTGTCCTGGGGGCGGTGGCCGGTACCGGGCAGGGACAGGTGGGTCGCGCCCTGCGCCTCGAGCGCGGCCGCGACCTCCGCGTACATCGGGGTCTCGTCGCCGGTGATGACGAGGGTGGGGACCAGCCGCGGGGTGTCGGTGCGCAGGTCGACCTCCCACGGGGCCGGCGTGGCGCGGATGCGCGCGGCGATCGTCTCGCAGGCCCCGGCGTCGAGGTCCGGCATCTGCGCCCCCATGCCGGCGGCGAAGCGGGCGAGGAACTCCTCGCCGTCGACCTGCGGGTCGTCGGCGACGGCGAAGACGGGCGCCATGCCCCGGATGTGCCCCTCGACCCCGCGGCCGCCGCGGGCGACGTCGTAGCAGGCGGGCTCGAGGAGCACGAGGCTGCGGATCATGTCGGGTCGGCGCTGCGCGGCGAGCATCGCGGTGACCGCGCCGTAGGAGTGCCCGACGAGGTGGCCTCGTCCCCCGAGCGCCTCGATGGCGCGGTCGGCGTCGCGCTCGGGCTGGTCCGCCGCCCCGGTCCGCGCGAGGAAGACGTGCCCGGGGCGGTCGAGCTCGGCCAGGCGTGGCCAGGCGGCAGGGCCGCTGCGCCCACGGCCGTGGACGAAGACGGTGCGGACGGGCGGGCCGTTGAGCAGTCCCATCTCAGCCTCGCGGTCGCAGTCGTCCGCCGGGCAGCGCCGGCGCGGGCAGGGCGGCGGGCTGGCCCACGTCGAAGGGGCCGAACCGCTGCCCTTGCTCGGGATCGGCCCCGCCGATCTCGGCCATCCACTCCTCGCGGGCCCGCACGACGTCGTCGTGGTCGCGGCCGATGAAGTTCCACCACATGACGATCTGCTCACCGAGCGGCTCGCCGCCGATGAGCACGAGGCGGGCACCCCCGGCGGAGCGGATCGTCAGAGTGCGCCGCCCGGAGGCGACGTAGCCGAGCTCGCCACGCTCGAGCGTGGCCCCCTCGAAGGTCACGTCGCCGTCGTCGAGCAGGAGCGCGTGCTCGTGGCCCTCGGGGACCTCGACGACCGTCTCGGCGTCGGCGTCGAGCACGATCTCCGCGCCGGACAGGGGCGTGTGGGTGACGATCGGCGAGCTCACGCCGAAGAGGTCACCGAGGAAGACGCGGGCGATGCCTCCCGGCACGTAGACCGGCTCCGGGACGTGGTGGTCGAAGGACGGGTCGGTGTTGCGGGCGCGCGAGGGGAGGGCGAACCACAGCTGCACGCCGTGCAGGGTCGTCGTGTCGTCGGTGGAGAACTCGGAGTGGCTCACGCCGCGACCGGCGGTCATGAGGTTGAGCTCGCCCGGTCGCACGGTGGCGTGCACGCCCGTGGAGTCACGGTGGTCGATCTCGCCGGTGAACAGCCACGAGACGGTGGCCAGCGACGTGTGCGGGTGGCGGGGTACGGCCATGCCGCCCGTCGCGGCGACGTCGTCGGGCCCGTAGTGGTCGAGGAAGCACCAGGCGCCGACGAGGCTGCGCTGCCGGGAGGGCAGGGTCCGCCGCACCGGCATCGCGCGCGGTCCACCGAGCGGGACCTCGCGGGGCATCAGGATCTGCACGTCGTCCACCACCACGACGCTACCCCTCCCGGTGGACACGGGTGGCCCGGCACCTGTTGGGTTGGGTCCGTGAGCGATGCGGTGGGCGGAGCGGGGCACGCGGACCAGGGCCTCGAGGCGTTGGCACGGGCGAAGGGGGTCGACACCCAGTGGTGGGACTGGCGCGGCGAGCACCGCGTGGTCCCCACCTCGTCGCTGCGCGCCGTCCTCACGGCCATGGGGGAGGACGTCTCCGACGACGCGGCGGTCGCGACCGCCCTCGAGCGCACCCGCACGGCGCCGTGGCGCCGCACCCTGCCCCCGACCGTCGTGCAGCGTGAGGGGGACCCCCTTCGCCTCCTCGTGCACGTGCCGCACGGGGCGGCGGTGCGGGTCCACGTCGAGCTCGAAGGGGGCGCCGCCCGTGAGCTGGACCAGCTCGAGCACGTCGTCGAGCCGGTGGAGATCGACGGGCGGCTCGTGGGGGAGGCGGCCTTCGAGGTGCCGACGCACCTGCCCCTGGGGTGGCACGCGCTGCGCGCCGAGGTCGACGGCGGGCCGGTGGCCGCCGGGACGGAGCACGCGGTGCTCGTCACCGTCCCGCAGCGACTCGACCTGCCACCTGTGGTGCAGGAGGCACCCCGCAGCGGGCTCATGACGCAGATCTACCAGGTGCGCGGCTCGGGCAGCCAGGGCATCGGGGACCTCGGCGACCTGGCGACCTTGGGGGAGTGGGCCGCCCGGGCGCACGACGCCCACTTCGTCCTCGTCAACCCGCTCCACGCGGCCGAGCCGGTCGCGCCGATGGAGCCCTCGCCGTACCTGCCGACCTCGCGCCGGTTCCTCAACCCCGTGCACATCGACCTGCGCACGCTGCCCGGTCTCGACGACCTGCCGCCCACCGCCCGCGCCGAGGTCGACGCGCTCGCGGCACGCGCCCGGGAGCTCAACGAGCACGACACCATCGACCGGGACGCGGTCTGGGAGCTCAAGCGGGCCGCGCTGCGCACCGCCTTCCGCCACCTCGGCCCAACGCACGCCGACGAGGTCGAGGCCCTGCACGCCCGCGAGGGGCAGGCGCTCGTGGACTTCGCGACCTGGTGCTCGCTCGCCGCGACCCACGGCACGCTCTGGGAGACCCAGTGGCCGGAGGAGCTGCACGACCCCGTCTCGCCGGCGGTGGAGGCCCATCGGGAGGCGCACCGTGGCGAGATCTCCTTCGTCGCGTGGACGCAGTGGGTCGTGCGGGCCCAGCTCGCGGCTGCCCAGCAGCGGCTGCGCGCCGCCGGGATGGGCATCGGGGTCATCGCCGACCTCGCCGTCGGCATCCACCCCGAGGGAGCCGACGCCTGGGCGCTCGGTGACGCGCTCGCCCGCGGGATCGACGTGGGCGCGCCGCCCGACCAGTTCAACCAGCTCGGGCAGAACTGGTCCCAGCCCCCGTGGCGGCCGGACCGGCTCGCCGAGCTGGGCTATGCCCCCTTCCGCGACATGATCCGGGCGGTGCTCGCCGACGCGGGCGGGCTGCGGGTCGACCACGTCATCGGACTCTTCCGCCTGTGGTGGGTGCCCGAGGACGCCGGCCCCGGTGAGGGCGCCTACGTGCGCTACGACCACGAGGCGCTCATCGGCATCCTCGCCCTCGAGGCGCACCGGGCCGGGGCCTTGGTCATCGGGGAGGACCTCGGTGTCGTCGAGCCGTGGGTCCGTGAGCACCTCGTCGAGCGCGGCATCCTCGGCACGAGCGTCGCGTGGTTCGAGTGGGGGCAGGACGGGCGGCCGCTGCCCCCGGAGGAGTACCGCGAGCTGTGCCTGGCGACCGTGACCACCCACGACCTGCCGCCGAGCGCCGGGTACCTCGCCTTGGAGCACGTCGCGATCCGCGAGCGGCTGGGTCTGCTCACCCGGCCGGTCGAGGAGGAGCGCGCCGCGGAGGAAGGGAGCATCCGCGCCGTCCGGGAGGCCCTCACCGAGCGTGGCCTGCTGGCCGACGTCGACGCACCGGTCGCCGACGTGGTGGCCGCGCTGCACCGCTGGCTGGAGCTGACCCCTTCGCGCCTGCGGGGCATCGCCCTGACCGACCTCGTCGGCGACGTCCGCGCGGTCAACCAGCCCGGGACGGACGAGGAGTACCCCAACTGGCGACTCCCGCTCGCCGGACCCGATCGGGTGCCGATCTCCCTGGACCGCGTCGTCGAGGGATAACCCTGCATCTCCGGCGAGGGGTGCCGGGGTGGTCACCGAAGAGTCACAGTTGTGTCTCACAGCACACTGCATCGTGGCCGAACCCGCGGATGTGGTTTTTGATGTCACCTGCAGTGCGGACCGCGCTGCGCCCAGGGGTGGACCCGGACCATCGGGAAAGCCGATCGACCCGCCTTTCCCGGCGGCATGACGTAGGAGGACATCCATGCGAGTGAAGTCTCGCGCGATGGCAATCGCCAGCATCTCCGCGGTCGCGCTTCTCGCGACCGCGTGCGGTGGCAGCAGTGACGACGACAGCACCTCCGGCGGCGCCGCCGGCGGCGAGATCATCTCCGGTGGCTGCAACCCGGAGAACCCGCTCGTCGCAGGCAACACCGCTGAGACCTGTGGTGGTGACGTCCTCGACGTCCTGACCGCCAAGCTGATCCACTACAACCCCGAGACGGCGGAGCCGGAGAACGACATCGCCGAGTCGATCGAGACCGAGGACAACCAGACGTTCACGGTCAAGATCAAGGAGGGTTACAAGTTCCACGACGGGACCGAGGTCCTGGCGAAGAACTTCGTGGACGCCTGGAACTACACCGCGTACGGCCCGAACGGCCAGCAGGGTGGCTACTTCTACGAGCCCTTCGAGGGCTACGCGGACCTGCAGTGCACCGGCGAGGGCGAGGACCCGTGCGCCGGCGCCGGCAAGGCGAAGAAGGAGGAGCTGTCCGGCCTCAAGGTCGTCGACGACCACACCTTCACCATCAAGACCACCGAGCCGGTCTCCAACCTGCCGCTGCGCCTGGGCTACACCGCCTTCGCCCCGCAGCCCGACTCCTTCTTCAAGGACCCGGAGGCCTTCGGCAAGGAGCCGATCGCTGCCGGCCCGTACAAGTTCGACTCCTGGGAGGAGAACGCCTCGATCAAGCTGAGCAAGTTCGAGGAGTACTCCGGTGACTTCGGTGGCAACGCCGACAAGATCACCTTCCAGATCTTCCAGGACCAGGACGCGGAGTACACCGCCCTCATGGCCGGCGAGATCGACATCGTCCGCCAGATCCCGGCGAGCGCGCTCGTCGACGAGAAGTTCAAGACCGATCTCGGTGAGGGCCGCTACCTGGAGAAGGAGAACTCCACCCTCCAGTTCATCGGCATGAACTACAACGTCGACCCGAAGCTGAAGAACGTCAAGGTCCGCCAGGCGATCTCGATGGCCATCGACCGGCCGACGATCGTCAAGCAGATCTTCAACGACGCCTTCACCCCCGCCACCGGCTGGGTCTCCCCGGTCGTCGACGGTTACAAGGAGGGCACCTGCGGCGAGTACTGCGAGTACAACCCGGAGAAGGCCAAGCAGCTCCTCGAGGAGGGCGGCGGCTACGACGGCAAGCTGACCCTGACCTACAACGGTGACGGTGGCCACAAGGAGTGGACCCAGGCGGTCTGCAACTCCATCAACAAGGCCATCGGCATCGAGTGCGTCGCCACCCCGACCGTCGACTTCAAGACCATGCTGACCAAGCTCGACAACGACGAGCTCAAGGGCATGTTCCGCATGGGCTGGGTCATGGACTACCCGTCGATCGAGAACTACCTGGCCCCGATCTACGGCAAGGGCGCTGCGTCGAACTACTACGGTTACGACAACGCCGAGTTCCAGAAGACGATGCGTGAGGCCGGCGCGGCCAAGACCCCGGAGGAGGCCAACAAGCTCTACCAGGAGGCCGAGGGTCTGATCGCCGAGGAGTTCACCACCATCCCGACGTGGTACGGCAAGACGATCATCGGTTGGTCGGACAAGGTCAGCGACGTCCAGGCGACGCCGTTCGGCAGCCCCGACCTCGCCGCCATGACCGTCAAGGAGTGACCCTGATCCAGGGCTGACTTCGCACACCCCGGCCGGCCATCCTCTCGAGATGATGGCCGGCCGGTGGTGTGCACACCGTTCGCCGGACGGCGACGCGGGTCACACCGCATGAGTTACCCTCTCCCGGCACCCCGGGCATGAGGTGCACATCAGATCCACGAGGAGGTGCACGTGGGCAAGTACATCGTTCGCCGGTTGCTGCAGATGATCCCGGTGATCATTCTTTCCACGTTCCTGATCTACGCCATGGTCTTCGCCATGCCGGGCGATCCCACGGCAGGCAAGTGTGGCGAGCGGCCCTGTCCGCCCGCGTACGTCGCGGCATTCAACGAGAAGTACCACCTGAACGACCCGCTGCCCGTCCAGTACGGCTACTACGCCGCCAACGTCCTCCAGGGCGACCTCGGCGAGAACCAGTACGGTCGCCCCGTCGCGGAGGAGCTGACGGAGCGCTTCGCCGTCACGGGCAAGCTGGCCGTCATGGCCCTGGTCATCGAGGGGGTCATCGGCATCCTCGCGGGTGTGCTGGCCGGTCTGCGCAAGGGCGGGTTCATCGACAACCTCGTCCTCGTCAGCACCCTCTTCGTCATCTCGGTGCCGATCTTCGTCACCGGCTTCGCCGCCCGCTACTTCCTCGGGCTGAAGTGGGAGATCTTCCCGGCCCTGGCGTCGGGCAAGGATCCGAGCTTCTACGCCCTCCTGCTGCCCGCGTTCGTGCTCGCGTCGACATCGTTGGCGTACATCGCCCGCCTCATGCGCACCAACATCGCCGAGAACATCAAGTCCGACTACGTGCGCACGGCCAAGGCCAAGGGGCTGACTCCACGCCGCATCGTCGGCGTGCACACCCTGCGCAACTCGATGATCCCCGTCGTGACCTTCATGGGCTACGACTTCGGCGCGCTCCTCGGTGGCGCGATCGTCACGGAGGGCATCTTCAACGTCAGCGGAGTCGGCGGGTACATCTTCACCGGCATCGACAACCGTGACGGCATCGCCGTCGTCGGAGCCGTCACCGCGCTCGTCATCGTGTACCTCCTGATGAACCTGCTCGTCGACCTGCTCTACGGAGCCCTCGACCCGAGGATCAGCAATGACTGACAAGACCACCGCACCCCAGCCCGGGCACGACGACCCGGGTCAGGACGAGGCCGCCGCCACGACGACCCGAGCAGCCGCGATCGCGGAGGTGTCCGAGGGGCAGTCGCGGTCGTTGACCGCCGACGCCTTCCGCTCGCTGCGTCGCAACCCGTTCTTCTGGATCTCGAGCGTCCTGATCCTCGTCTTCCTGCTCATGGCCGTCTGGCCCTCGCTGTTCACGACCTACGACGTCGGGTACAACGACCTCGCGACGTCGCGGCAGGGGCCCAGCGTCGATCACTGGTTCGGCACCGACACCCAGGGCGCCGACATCTACACCCGCAGCGTCTACGGTGCGCGGGCCTCGATCCTCGTGGGTGTGCTCGCGACCGCTGGCGTGCTGCTGCTCGGCTCCTTCCTGGGGCTGTTGGCCGGCTACGTCGGTGGCTGGGTCGACACCCTGATCAGCCGCCTGGGCGACATCTTCTTCGCCATCCCGCTGCTGCTCGTCGGCATCATCTTCCTGTCCTCGTTGCGGGACACGACGCACCTGCTCGGCATCCCGATCCAGGGCTACTTCGGCGTGATCTTCCAGGTCGTGCTCGTGTTCGTCCTCTTCGGCTGGCCGAGCCTGATGCGCCTGATGCGCAGCTCGGTCATCCAGGTCAAGCCCAATGACTACGTGCAGGCGGCCCGCGCCCTCGGCGCCTCGCCGCTGCGGATCATCCGACGCCACGTGCTGCCCAACGCGATGGCCCCGGCGATCGTCGTCGCGACGATCAACCTGGGCTCGTACATCGCGGCCGAGGCGACGCTGTCCTTCCTCGGCATCGGCCTGCGTCCGCCGACCGTGTCCTGGGGTGTGATGATCAACGACGGCCTGGTCCCGCTGCGGGCCTCGCCCCACATCCTCTTCTTCCCGGCCCTCTTCCTCAGCATCGCGGTCCTGGCCTTCATCATGCTCGGCGACGCCGTGCGTGACGCCTTCGACCCGAAGAGCCGCTGAGAGCAAGGTGAGTGAACACATGAGCACACAGACGAGCTCGCCGACCGGTGAGCACCTGCTCGAGGTCGACGACCTGTACGTGGAGTTCCACACGGCCGAGGGCGTGGCCAAGGCCATCAACGGCGTGAACTTCAGCCTCGACGAGGGGGAGACCCTCGCGATCCTCGGCGAGTCGGGGTCGGGCAAGTCCGTGACCGCGCAGGCGATCATGGGCATCCTCGACATGCCGCCGGCGAAGATCCCGGGCGGACGCATCCTCTACAAGGGTCAGGACCTGCTGACCATGCCGGAGGACCAGCGTCGGGAGACCCGCGGCCCCGAGATCTCGATGATCTTCCAGGACGCGCTCAGCTCCCTCAACCCGGTCTTCCCCGTCGGGTGGCAGATCGCCGAGATGTTCCGCGTGCACCGTGGGACCAACAAGTCGGATGCCTACGCCAACGCCGTGCGGCTGATGGAGCGGGTCAACATTCCCGCGGCCAAGGAGCGCGTCAAGGCGTACCCGCACCAGTTCTCCGGCGGTATGCGCCAGCGCATCATGATCGCCATGGCGATCGCGCTGGACCCCAAGGTCCTCATCGCCGACGAGCCGACGACGGCCCTCGACGTGACGGTCCAGGCCCAGATCATGTCCCTCCTGCAGGAGCTGCAGGAGGAGTTCAGGATGGGCCTGATCCTCATCACCCACGACCTCGGCGTCGTCGCCGACGTCGCCGACCGGATCGCCGTCATGTACGCCGGGCGGATCGTCGAGCGGGCCGAGGTCAGCGACATCTACGCGCGGCCCGGGCACCCCTACACCAAGGGCCTGCTCGAGTCGATCCCGCGACTGGACCAGAAGGGGCAGAAGCTGTCGGCCATCGGCGGCCTGCCGCCGAACCTCACGCGCATCCCCAACGGGTGCGCGTTCCACCCGCGCTGCGTCATGGCGCAGGACATCTGCCACACCGATCGGCCAGAGCTGCTCGACGTGGGTCCGCAGCGCCAGTCAGCCTGCCATTTCAGCCAGGAGGTGCTCGATGCCTGAGGTGATCCTCAAGGCCAGTGGCCTGAAGAAGCACTACCCGATCAAGGGTGGCGTGCTGCGCCGCACGGTCGGCCACGTCAAGGCGGTCGATGGCATCGACTTCGAGCTCTACAAGGGTGAGACCCTCGGCATCGTGGGCGAGTCCGGCTGTGGCAAGTCCACGCTGGGCCGGCTGCTCATGCGGCTCGAGGAGCCGACCGAGGGCACCGTCGACTTCGACGGGGTCGACATGTACGCCCAGTCGGGCAGCGACATGCGCAAGCTGCGTCGCGACATCCAGATCGTCTTCCAGGACCCGTACACGTCGCTCAACCCGCGGCGCACCGTCGGTGAGATCGTGGCCGAGCCGCTGGAGATCCACCCGGACGTCGTGCCGAAGGGGGACCGCACCCGTCGCGTGCAGGAGCTGCTGGAGCTCGTGGGCCTCAACCCCGAGCACATCAACCGCTACCCGCACCAGTTCTCGGGTGGCCAGCGCCAGCGCATCGGCATCGCCCGCGGCATCGCGCTCAACCCCAAGGTGCTCATCTGCGACGAGCCGGTCTCCGCGCTCGACGTGTCCGTCCAGGCGCAGGTGATCAACCTGATGGAAAAGCTGCAGGACGAGCTGGGGCTGTCGTACATCTTCATCGCCCACGACCTGTCGGTCGTGCGGCACATCTCCGACCGCGTCGGGGTCATGTACCTCGGCCGCATGGTCGAGATCGGTGACGAGGACGACATCTACGCGCGGCCGACGCACCCGTACACCCAGGCGCTGCTGTCCGCGGTGCCGGTGCCGGACCCGACCCTGCGCGGCAAGCGTGACCAGATCGTCCTGCAGGGTGACGTGCCGTCGCCGGCCAACCCACCGGCGGGCTGCCACTTCCACACCCGCTGCTGGAAGGCACAGGACATCTGCCGCACGGAGACCCCGCAGCTGGTGCTGCACTCGGACGGCTCCGGCGAGCACCCCTCCCGCTGCCACTTCGCCGAGCCCCGGGTCATCGTGGAGACCCAGGACGTCAGCGGTGAGGACCAGGGTGGCCTCTTCGCCGGCCAGGGCCTGGTCGACCAGACCGACGCCGTCGCCGCCGGTCAGGCGGTCCACGCCGACGCCGGGTCCGCCGACGCGGACACCTCGACCGCCGGCGCCTGACGCAGAGCCCGCGCGACGCAGGGGGCGCCCCACCGATCACCGGTGGGGCGCCCCCTTCGTCGTCGTGGGTGAATCCGCAGTGCCGGGTCAGGCGAAGGGGATCTCGTCCGTCAGGCGTTCGGCCTCGGCCTCGGAGGCCAGGCGGGCGCCGGTCTCGTCGACCTCGGCCTCGACGGCGTGCGGCTGGATCTCGCCGGACTCGATCTGCTCGGCCCAGTGGCAGGCGACCTTGTGATCCACACCCACGCCGTCTATCTGGACGACGCGCAGCTGCGGTCGGTCGGTGTCGCAGCGGGTCGACTGGCGCCAGGGGCAGCGGGTGTGGAAGCGGCATCCCGACGGCGGGTTGGCCGGCGAAGGGAGGTCACCGCTCAGCAGGATCTGCTCGCGGGAGTCCTCGACGATCGGGTCGGGGACGGGCACGGCCGACAGCAGCGCCCGCGTGTAGGGGTGCAGGGGCGTCGCGTAGAGGTCGTCCGCCGGGGCCTCCTCGACGATGCCGCCGAGGTACATGACGCCCACCCGGTCGGAGATGTGCCGCACGACCGCGAGGTCGTGGGCGATGACGAGGTAGGTCAGTCCGTACTCCTCCTGCAGGTCCGACATGAGGTTGATGACCTGCGCCTGCACCGACACGTCGAGGGCCGAGACCGGCTCGTCGGCGACGATGAGCTCCGGCTCGACGCTCAGGGCCCGGGCGATGCCGATGCGCTGGCGCTGGCCGCCCGAGAACTCGTGCGGGTACTTCTTCAGGGCTGCCGCCGGCAGGCCGACGTCGGCGAGCAGCTGCCGCAGCCGCGGCTGCGCCTCGGCGGCATTGCGGACGAGGCCGTGGGCCTTCATGCCCTCGACGAGCAGCGCCTCGACGCTCTGCCGCGGGTCGAGGCTGCCCATCGGGTCCTGGAAGACCATCTGCAGCCCCTGGCGGCGCCGCCGCAGCTCCTCGCCCGTGAGGGTGGAGATCGGCTGCCCGTCGAAGGTCACGGTGCCGTCGGTGGTCTGCTCGAGGTGGAGGATGGCCCGCCCGAGCGTCGACTTGCCGCACCCGGACTCGCCGACCAGGCCGTAGGTCTCGCCACGACGGATCTGCAGGTCCACGCCGTCGACGGCGTAGACGTGCCCGACGACCTTGTCGAAGATGACCCCCTTGGTGATGGGGTAGTGGACCTTGAGGTCGCGCACGTCGACGAGGACGTCGTCGGCGGGGGCCTGGCTCGTGGGCTCGGTGCCCGTCGTGGTCGTCATCGGACCTCCTCGGTCGTGCTGCCCTCGACGGGGGAGGGCTCGCCGTTCAGCGGGTGGAAGCAGCGCAGCGCGCGGGTGCCGCGGACGGCCAGCCCCGGGGTGGCCTCGCGGCAGTCCTCGCCCGCGCTCGAGCAGCGCGGGGCGAAGGCGCACGAGCTCGTCCACGGCAGGTTGTCGGCGACCGACCCGGGCACGGGGACGAGGCGGGCACCCCGCTCGCCGTCGAGGCTCGGCACGCTCGCGAGCAGCCCGCCGGTGTAGGGATGGCGGGGCTCGGCGAAGAGCTCGTGGCGGCCGGCCCGCTCGACGAGGCGTCCGCCGTAGAGGACGTTGATCTCGTCGCACAGGCCGGCGACGACCCCGAGGTCGTGGGTGATCATGATCAGCGCCGTGCCGGTCTCCTCGACGAGCTCGCGCAGCAGGGCCAGGATCTGTGCCTGGATCGTCACGTCGAGCGCGGTCGTCGGCTCGTCGGCGATGAGCAGCCGCGGCTCGCAGGCCAGGGCCATCGCGATGAGCGCGCGCTGGCGCATGCCACCGGAGAGCTGGTGGGGGTAGTCCCTGAGCCGGCGGTCGGGGTCGGGGATCCCGACCCGCGCCAGCATGTCGCGCGCGTGCGGCGTCGCCTCCTTGCGGGACATCCCCTTGTGCCGCTCGAGCACCTCGGTCACCTGCCGACCGATCGGCACGACCGGATTGAGCGAGGACAGCGGGTCCTGGAAGATCATGCTGATGTCGCTGCCGCGCCGGGCGCGCATCTGCGCGTCGGAGAGCGAGAGCAGGTCGGTGCCCTCGAGGTCGACGGTCCCGGTCACCGTGTTGCCACGCTGGGGGAGCAGACCCATGATCGCCAGCGACGTCACCGACTTGCCGCAGCCGGACTCACCGACGAGACCGACGGTCTGTCCGGGTTGGACGTCGAAGCTCACCCCGTCGACCGCGGCGAAGGGGGTCTGCCCCTGCCGCGTGAACGTCACCGACAGGTCGCGCACCGACAGCAGTGGGGTGCCGGCAGCGCGCCCGGGGGCGCGCTCGGTAGCGCTGCCCGGGGTGTGGTCGGGTGTGGGGGCGGTCATGCCGCTCACCTCCGGCTCTTGGGGTCGAGGGCCTCGCGCAGCGACTCGCCCATGAGGGTGAAGCCGAGCGCGACGATGATGATGCAGATGGCCGGGTAGAAGGCCAGGTGCGGGTGGTCCTGGAAGTAGGTCTCGGACGTGCCGAGCATCTGGCCCCACTCGGGCACCCGGTCGTCGGGCAGCCCCAGGCCGAGGTAGGACAGGGCCGCCGCGTCGATGATCGCCGTTGCGAGCACGAGCGTCGCCTGGACGATGACCGGGCCGAGCGAGTTGGGCAGCATGTGCCGCAGCACGATCGCCGAGCGCTTGACGCCCAGGGCCCGGGCGGCGAGCACGTGGTCCTTGCTGCGCTGCGCGAGCATGGAGCCGCGCAGCAGCCGGGCGAAGATCGGCACCTGGACGACGGCGATGGCGATGATGACCGTCCACTGGCTCGGCCGGGCCGCGATGGCGGCGATGGAGAAGGCGAGCAGCAGGCTCGGGATCGAGAGCATCACGTCGACCAGACGCATGATGACCGCGTCGACCGCTCCGCCGAAGGCGCCCGCGAGGGTGCCCAGGACGAGCCCACCGGCGAGGCCACCCAGGGTCGCGGCGACCCCGACGATGAGCGTCTGCCGACTGCCGACGAGCAACCGGGAGAAGAAGTCGCGGCCGGAGCTGTCGGCGCCGAGCGGGTGGCCCGGCTCCGGGCCGGGGATCGGGTTGGACTGGGGGCTCACCTTGTCGATGAGCGGGTTGTCCGCCGGGTCCCAGGGCGCGATCCACGGAGCGATGATCGCGAGGACGACGAAGGCGGTCGTGATGGCCAGGCCGAGGAGGAAGACCGGGTTGCGGCGCAGCCGGCGCCACGCCGAGGCGATGAGCCCGACGCCGCCCTCCTCGTCGATCCGACCGGCCTCGGCGACCGTCGTGCCGCTCGCGGCGAGCGCGTCGATCCGCTCCTTGCGGCGGGTGCCGAGTCCGCGACGGGGCGCGCGGCCCCCTTCGTCCTGCGTGGGGTCGGTCTCGGGGCTCATCGGGTCCTCACTCGGGGGTCGACGACGGCGTAGAGGATGTCCACGACCAGGTTGACGATCACGTAGGTGCCGGCGGCCGCGAGGATGAGCACCTGCAGCACCGGGTAGTCACGCAGGGTGAAGGCCTGCCGGAGGGCGTCGCCGATGCCGGCGAGGTTGAAGACCGATTCGGTGAGCACCGCTCCGGCGAGCAGCCCGCCCATCTGCAGACCGATCGCGGTGATGACCGGCAGCAGCGCGTTGCGCATGACGTGCCGCCCGCGGACGATCCGCTGGGTCAGGCCCTTGGCCTCGGCGGTGCGCACGTAGTCCTCGTCGAGGACCTCCAGGACGCTGGCGCGGGTGATGCGGAAGATCATGGCGAAGGGGATGGACGACAGGGCCAGCGCCGGCAGCAGCAGGTGCTTGAGCGCATCCCACGCCGCGTCCCACTCCCGGGTGAGCAGTCCGTCGAGGATGAAGAACCCGGTGACCCGGGTGGCGTCGACCTCCTGCCGTCCGGAGACCGGCAGCCAGTGCAGCTCCTGGGCGAAGACGTAGCGCAGGAGGAAGGCGAGGAAGAAGACCGGGACGGCCACGCCGACGAGCGAGCCGACGACGCTGAGGTTGTCCAGGATGCTGCCGTGCCGCTTGGCGGCGAGGTAGCCGAGCGGCAGGGCCAGCCCGATGGCGATGAGGAGTGCGAGGACGCTCAGCTCGATCGTCGCGGGGAAGCGGTCGAGGAGCAGTTCCATGGCCGGCTTGCCGGGCTGGACGCCGTTGGAGACGCCGAAGTCACCGGTGACCGCCCGCTTGAGGAAGGTCCAGTACTGCACGTACATGGGTTCGTCGAGGCCGAGCTCCCGGGTCAGGCGGGCCCGGCTCTCGGGCGTGGCCCGCTCGCCGAGCATCGCCGAGACGATGCCGCCGGGCAGCGCCCGCAGCCACATGAAGAGCATGACGGAGAGGACGAAGACGACGAGCACCAGCTGCAGCAGCCGGCGGACGATGAATCTCAGCACGAGGAGCGCTCCTGTCGTGGTCGCGGACCGGGGCCGCCCCGACCGTGTGGTCGAGGCGGCCCCGGCACGAGGTCACCTGCGGTGGGTCACTTGCCGCCGACGGTGACCGTGGAGAAGCGCTCCGCGGTCAGCGGGCTGGCGACCAGCCCCTCGACGTCCTCGTTGACCACGATGGCCGGCGGGGAGTGCGAGATCGGCAGACCCGGGATGTACTCGTCGTGGATCTTCTGGTTCAGCTCCTGGTACATCGTCGTCCGCTCCTCCTCGTCGACCGTCTGGTCGGCCTCCTTGATGGCCTTGCTCAGGTCGGCTCCGAAGTCGGTGGCGGAGGTGTGGAAGTCGTTGGACTTGAGGTTGCCGAAGAAGGTGCCGATGAAGTTGTCCGCGGCGTTGTAGTCACCGGTCCACCCCAGCAGGAAGGCGTCGAACTGACCGTTGTCGACACCGTCGAGGTAGCCGCCGTTCCACGGCTTGGTGACGACCTCGACGTCGACGCCGACGGCCTCGAAGTCCTTGCGGATCGCCTCGTGGATCTTCTGCGGGTTCGGCATGTAGGGACGGGTGACCTCGCTCGGGTAGGCGAAGGTCAGCTTGAGGTTCTCCTCGCCGGCCTCCTTGAGCAGCTTCTTGGCGCCCTCGGGGTCGTACTTCGTCGGCTCGAGGTCCGTGTTGTAGCCGTCGACCGTCTCGGGGAAGAACTGCGACGCCGCGGAGGCGCCCTCGGGCAGCTGCGACTTCACGAGCTGCTCCCGGTTGACCGCCATGTCGAGCGCCTGGCGGACCTTGAGGTCCTTCAGGGCCGGGTTCTTCTCCGGGTTGAAGGCGACGTAGAGGATGTTGAAGGGGTCGCGGACCTCGACGTTGTTGCCGTCGTCCTTCAGCCCCTTCCAGTCCACCGGGTTGGGCAGGTCGTAGCCGTTGATGCTGTCGGCCTCGAGCTCCTGCCGGCGGGTGCTCTCGTTGGGGATGATGTTGAAGACGATCTTGGCGTTCTTCGCCTTCTCGCCCCAGTAGTCGTCATTGCGCACGAGGGTGACCGTCTTGTTGGCCTCGTCGTACTTCTCGAAGGTGTACGGGCCGGTGCCGACGGGGTTCTTCGAGTTCTCCGGGTAGGCGAAGCCCTCACCCTGCTTCTTCACGTCGTTGGCGTTGCCCTCCTCCAGTGCCTTCGGCGACTGGATGGCGAAGGCCGACAGCGAGAGGAGCGCCGGGAACTTGGAGGTGGCGCGAGCGATCTTCAGCTCGACGGTGCCCTCGTCCTTGGCGGTGCAGCTGCGGTAGAGGGAGTCCTTGCCGAAGCCCTCCATCGAGTAGGCCCAGTACTCGGCCGGGCCCGCTTGGGCGGTCTCGTTCTGGTCGGACATGCGCTCGAAGTTGTCGCAGACGGCCTGGGCGGTCAGGGCCTCGCCGTCGGAGAACTTCACGCCCTCGCGCAGGGTGAAGGTCCACGTCTTGCCGTCCTCGGACGGCTCCCACTCGGTGGCCAGGCCGGGGCCGATGTCCGAGCTGCCCTGCTCGACCTCGACCAGGCCCTCGAAGATCTGTCGGGTGACGCGGAAGGTCTCGCCGTCACTGGCGTAGAAGGGATCGAAGACCTCCGGGGCACCCGCGGCGCCGAAGGTGAAGGTGCCGCCGGTGTCACCGCCGCCGTCGCCGGAGTTGTCGCGATCGCTCTCCGCGCAGGCACCGAGGGTCAGTGCGGCGGCGGTGAGAGCGGCCAGCGGGGCTGCTTTCCTCATCGACATGTGGGTTTCCTCGCTTGGTCGGGCCGGCCCCGGCGTCGTTGCCGGGGCGAGGACCCCGTGGGCATGGCGGTGATCCACCACACGCTCGGGGCTGGTCCGGCAATCTAACAACCATCCGGACCACGTGCGGGAATGCAGTGAACATTTACTGTTTCTTGACCATGGGGCCGCATGTCTTGCCGCCGCCGCGGCTGCTCCACCTGACGACGACGAAGGGGGAGGGTCCCCCCTTCGTCCCGCGGACCGCCCGGATCGGCCGGGTGCGGCATTTGGGAGCAGGCCCCCCGTCCTGCGAGAATCCGCCCCATGCCCCTGATCTCCCGCAGCGACATCCGCAATGTCGCCATCGTCGCCCACGTCGACCACGGCAAGACCACCCTCGTCGACAAGATGCTCTGGCAGGGGGGTGCCTTCGGCGAGCACGACCACGTCGACGAGCGGGCGATGGACTCCGGTGACCTCGAGCGCGAGAAGGGCATCACCATCCTCGCCAAGAACACGGCGATCCACTACAACGGCCCCTCCGCGGCCGCCCACGACGCGCCCGACGGCGTGACGATCAACATCATCGACACCCCCGGTCACGCCGACTTCGGTGGCGAGGTCGAGCGCGGTCTGTCGATGGTCGACGGGGTCGTCCTGCTCGTCGACGCCTCCGAGGGCCCGCTGCCGCAGACCCGCTTCGTCCTGCGCAAGGCGCTCGCGGCGAAGATGCCGGTCATCCTCGCGATCAACAAGGTCGACCGTCCCGACAGCCGCATCGCCGAGGTCGTCGACGAGGCCTACGAGCTCTTCATGGACCTCGACGCCGACGAGGACCAGATCGAATTCCCGATCGTCTACACCTCCGGCAAGGCGGGCGCCGCGAGCCTCAACCGGCCGCAGGACGGCACGCTGCCCGACAACGACGACCTCGAGCCGCTCTTCCGCACGATCATGGAGACGATCCCGGCGCCCTCCTACGAGGAGGACGCCCCGCTGCAGGCGCACGTCACCAACCTCGACTCGAGCAACTTCCTCGGCCGCCTCGCGCTGCTGCGCGTGCACAACGGCGAGCTGCGCAAGGGCCAGCAGGTCGCGTGGTGCCGCCACGACGGCTCGACCGAAAAGGTCAAGATCACCGAGCTGCTCATCACCGAGGGCCTGGAGCGCAAGCCGCTCGACCAGGGCGCTGCCCGCCCCGGCGACATCATCGCCATCGCCGGCATCCCGGACATCATGATCGGCGACACGATCGCCGACGTCGACAACCCGGTCCCGCTGCCGGTCATCACCGTCGACGAGCCGGCGATCTCGCTGACCCTCGGCACCAACACCTCGCCGCTCGTCGGCCGCGGCCCGACCAAGGGCACCAAGGTCACCGCCCGCATGGTCAAGGACCGCCTCGACAAGGAGCTCATCGGCAACGTGTCGCTGCGCGTCCTGCCGACCGAGCGCCCCGACGCGTGGGAGGTCCAGGGCCGTGGCGAGCTGGCGCTGGCCATCCTCGTCGAGCAGATGCGCCGTGAGGGCTTCGAGCTGACCGTCGGGAAGCCGCAGGTCGTCACCAAGGAGATCGACGGCAAGGTCCACGAGCCCGTCGAGCGACTGACGATCGACACCCCGGAGGAGTGGCTCGGCGCGATCACCCAGGTCCTCGCCGCCCGCAAGGGCCGCATGGAGCAGATGACCAACCACGGCACCGGCTGGATCCGGATGGAGTTCCTCGTGCCCTCCCGCGGGCTCATCGGCTTCCGCACCGAGTTCCTCACCGAGACCCGCGGAGCCGGCATCGCGCACCACGTCTTCGAGGGCTACGAGCCGTGGTTCGGCCCCATCACCACCCGCGTCTCCGGGTCGCTCGTCGCCGACCGGTCCGGGCCGGTCACGTCGTACGCGATGGTCAACCTCCAGGAGCGCGGCTCGCTCTTCACCGAGCCGGGCACCGAGGTCTACGAGGGCATGATCGTCGGCGAGAACTCGCGCGCCGACGACATGGACGTCAACATCACGAAGGAGAAGAAGCTGACGAACGTGCGCGCGTCGTCGGCCGACAACTTCGAGAAGGTCGTGCCCGCCCGCAAGCTGAGCCTCGAGCAGTCGCTCGAGTTCTGCCGCGAGGACGAGTGCGTCGAGGTCACCCCGGACGCGATCCGCATCCGCAAGGTCGAGCTCGACGCCAACCTGCGCGCCCGCGCGGCATCGCGCGCCCGCAACTCCTGAGGAGGGAGCGCCTGTGCGGCGCATCGTTCGAGGACTGATCGCCGGATCCGGAGCGCTCGCCATCGCGGCGGGCGGGTCCGCGTGCACCGACGAAGGGGGCGACTCCCCTTCGTCGGGCAGCGCGACCACCGGATCGGTGAGCGGTCCCGACGACCGGCTCACGGTCGTCTCGGCCGGTCCGGTGCAGGCCTGGGACCCGCAGCGCATCACCCAGCGCCAGGTCGCCGGCTTCGCCTCCCGCACGTGGATGCGCACGCTCACGGCCTACGCGCCGGCCACCTCCGTGTCCGCCCAGCGGCGGCTCGAGGGTGACCTCGCCACGAGCACCGGCACGGCGAGCAAGGACGCGCGCACCTGGACCTTCACCCTGCGCAAGGGGGCGACGTGGCAGGACGGCTCGCCCGTCACCTGCGCCGACGTGCAGTACGGCGTCGCCCGGTCCTTCGACGCGGACATCCCCTCGAGCGGCTACGCCCTGACCTTCCTCGACATCCCGAAGAAGAAGGACGGCACCTCCACCTATCCCGGCCCCCTGGCGAAGGGGGGCACCTCGAAGGCCTCTCGGAAGCTCATCGAGGAGGCGGTCGAGTGCCGCGGCGAGCGCAAGGTCGTCTTCCACCTCGACGAGGCGGTCGGCAACTTCGACGAGGTCGTCTCGCTGCCCGAGTTCGCCCCGTACAAGGAGTCGCGCGAGGGCGACGACGCCGTGCACGACGCGTTTTCCTCCGGCCCGTACAAGCTGCAGGAGGCCTGGACCCCCAGCACCGGCGGCACGTGGGTGCGCAACCCGGAGTGGAGCCGCGCGAGCGACCCGCTGCGCACGCCCGGACCGACGACGATCCTGCACAAGGAGGGCGTGGAGGCCAAGGACGCCCTCGAGACGATCATCGACGGGGAGGACGGCGGACGCACCCTGGCCCTCGACCCGGTGCCGAGCGTCCTCGGGCCGGCGATCGACGAGGCCGGTGACCGTGTCCAGGCTGTGCAGGTCGACGGGCAGCTCGTCGACTACCTCGCGGTCAACACCCGCAGCAAGGCCCTGCGCTCGGCCTCGGTGCGCCGGGCCCTGGCAGAGGCCACCGACCGGGGCGCCTACACCGAGGCGCGGGGCGCCGCGTCGGGCACGCCCACCTGGTCGCTGCTCGGTGCCGCCCTGCCCTCCCGGCACGAGACCGTCATCGACCGCGGCCCCTCGGGCGACAGCGCGACCGCGCGTCGGCGCCTGACCACGGCGAAGGTCGACACCCCCGTGAAGATCACCGTCGCCTACCGTGGGGGCGGGACCATGGACGACGCGATGAAGGCACTCGAGAGCGGCTGGGAGGAGGCCGGCTTCGACGTGACCCTCAAGGCCCTCGGCGAGGACTACTTCACCGAGATCGGCACCCGCGACGTGGCCGGGGAGTACGACGTCCTGTGGGCCAACTGGGGCCCGGACGTCCCCTCCGCGAGCACCGTCCTGCCGCCCCTCTTCGACGACCGGATCAACCTCGGCGGCGACAGCGTCGGGCGCGACTACGGGCAGTTCGCCGACAAGCAGGTGACCGCGGCGATGGACAAGGCCGCGGCCACCCGTGACCGGGAGGACCGGGCCAAGCGCTGGGCGGCCATCGACACCGACCTGCTCGAGGACGGCGTGTACATCCCCCTTCGCCAGAGCCGGCTGACCTATGCCGCGGGCTCCGAGGTCACCTCGCTCATCGGCAACCCGATCTACGGCGGGGTCCCCGAGATCGGCGCCGTGGGGGTGGCGCGATGATGCTCGCCGAGCCGGTGGTCGTGCCCGGGCGGCCCGCGCGGCTGCTCTTCGTCCACGCGCACCCCGACGACGAGAGCCTGGCGACGGGCGTGGCCATCGCCCACCACGTCGCGGCCGGTGACGAGGTGCACGTCCTCACCTGCACCCTCGGCGAGCAGGGCGAGGTCATCCCGACCGAGCTGGCGCACCTGGACGCCGAGCACGAGGACACCCTCGGGGAGTTCCGCCGGGACGAGCTGCGGGGCGCGATGACCGCGATCGGCGCGCGCAGCACCGTGCTCGGCGAGGACCCCGCGACCGGTCGGCTCTCCCGGTGGCGCGACTCCGGCATGGCCGGCAGCCCGAGCGCGCAGGACCCGCGCGCGTGGGTGCGCTCCGACGACGCCGAGGCGGTCGCGGCCGTCACCGCCGTCGTCGCCTCGATCGGGCCCGACATCGTCGTCACCTACGACGCGCAGGGCGGCTACGCCCACCCCGACCACATCCGCACGCACGAGGTCACCCGCCGGTCCCTGGCGGCGATGGACGAAGGGAGCCGCCCGGCCCTCTTCGGTACGTTCACCCCGCGCTCGTGGGCCCAGGAGGACCGCGACGTGCTCGCCGTGACCGACGAGGTGCGCGGACTGGGCTGGTCGTTGCCGACCGGGCCGTTCCCCCCTTCGGTCGTCGACGACGCGGTCGTCACGCACGCGGTCGTCGACGAGACGGCGGTCGACCACCAGCGCGCCGCCCTTCGCCACCACCGCACTCAGGTGACGCTCGGTCCGCGCGACACGTACGCCCTGTCCAACGACATCGCCGCCCGCCTGCCCGGACGGGAGGGCTACGCCCGGCTCGACGTCGTCACCGGGCAGCCCCTGCCGGCCACCGTCCCGGGGGAGCGTCCGCCGCTCGTGGCGCGCCGATGAGCGGGGTGACGCCGACCCACCTGCGGCACGCGATGGCCCACTTCGCGACCGGGGTGACCGTCGTGACGACGCTCGAGGACGGCCACGACCACGCCATGACGGCCAACTCGGTCACCTCCGTCTCCCTCGACCCGCCGCTCGTGCTCGTCTGCGTCCGCAAGGACACCGGCTGGCACGAGGCGGTCGGCTCGTCGGGGGTGTGGGGCGTGTCGATCCTGCCGGTCGCCGGCCGGCCGGCCGCGACCTGGCTGAGCACGGGAGGGCGGCCGCTCTACGGGCAGCTCTCCCGGGTGCCGCACCATCGCGGCGAGCTCGGCGTGGCCCTCGTCGACGACGCCCTGGCGACACTGGAGTGCCGCACGAGCGCCCTGCACGACGCCGGTGACCACTCGATCGTCGTCGGCGAGGTCGTGTCGAGCCGCGCCGACGCCCGCAGAGATGATCCACTGGTCTACTACCGCAGCAGATACACGAGCACGAGGTGACCCCGATGAGCAACGACGAGCGCTGGACGGACGAGGAGGCCGTGCTCGAGCGTCCGCGGCGCGGGCGCACGTGGCTGGCGGTGGCCTTCGTCCTCGTCGTGATCGCGGGCCTGTACGCCGCGGCCGCGCTGTACTTCGCCGACCGCGTGCCCGCAGAGACGCGCATCGGTGGCATCGCCATCGGCGGCCAGACCCCGGCCGAGGCGCAGGACACGCTCGAGCGGGAGCTCTCCGACGAGGAGGCCCGGCCGGTCACCGTGACCGTCGAGGGCAAGGACGTCGAGCTCACCCCGGGCGAGTCCGGCCTCAGCTACGACTACGCGAGCTCGGTCGAGGGACTCACCGGCTTCAGCCTCAACCCGCTCGACCTGTGGAACCACGTGCGCGGCGGTGTCGAGCGCGAGGTCGAGATCGACGTCGACGAGGAGGCGCTCACCAGCGCCGTCGACGAGCAGACCGCCTCCTTCGACAAGAAGGCCGTCGAGGGCAAGGTGACGCTCGAGGGCACCACGGTGAAGAAGACCGCCTCCAAGCCCGGACTGACCGTCGACCGCGAGGCGGTCGTCGAGTCCATCGCCCAGGAGTGGCCGCAGCAGCGCAGCTTCGAGGCGCCGACGAGCGAGCCCGCGCCCAAGCTGAGCCAGGCCGAGATCGACCGCTTCGCCAAGGACGACCTCGAGCCGCTCGTCTCCGGGCCCGTGGAGGTGCACACGACCGACCCGCAGGGCGAGGGCGCCGCCAAGGACATCTCCTTCTCCGTGCCGGCCGAGCAGCTGGCCGCCGCCGTGTCGATCAAGAACACCGAAGGCAAGCTCTCCGCGACGATCGACGAGTCGAAGGTCGCCCAGGCGGTCCTCTCGGCGGGCTCGACCTCGGGGCTCTTCCGCGAGGCCCGGGACGCCGGCGTCGTGCACCGGGGCGGGTCGCGCTTCGACGTGACGCCCTCGAGCACCGGTCTGGCCCTCAAGGAGGACGGCATCGGCGCCGAGGCGGCCGCCGCGATGAAGAAGAAGGGCGACCAGCGCCGCATCGACGTCGACTCCAAGGAGTCGCAGCCCGAGGTGACGACGGCCGAAGCGAAGAAGACGCTGCCCAAGGAGCAGATCTCCACCTTCACCACCTACCTGCCGTCGACGAGCGGCGTGCGCGCCGACAACATCCGCCTGGCCGCCCGCACCCTCAACGGGGCGTATGTGGCGCCGGGCCAGACCTTCTCCCTCAACGAGCGGCTCGGGCAGCGCACGGCGGCCAAGGGCTACGGCAAGGCCGGCGTCATCCACGCCGGGCGCCTGGCCAACGACTACGGCGGCGGCATCTCGCAGCTGTCGACGACCCTCTTCAACGCGGTCTTCTTCTCCGGGGCAAAGATCGAGGAGTTCCACCCGCACTCGTTCTACATCTCCCGCTACCCGGAGGGGCGCGAGGCGACGATCTCCTGGCCCAATGTCGACAACCGTTTCACCAACGACACCGGTGCCGGCATCCTCATCACCGCCAAGGTGAGCGGCAACGAGGTGACCGTGACCTTCCACGGGCGCAAGGCCTACGACGAGGTCAAGGCCGGCAAGAGCGCCCGCAGGAACATCTCGCAGCCCAAGAAGATCACCGACGACAGCAAGGACTGCGTCCCGCAGTCACCCGCACCCGGGTTCTCCGTCGACATCACCCGCACGTTCATCAAGGGTGGCAAGACGGTCAAGAGTTCGTCGTTCACCACGCGGTACATCCCCCAGGACGACGTGACCTGTACGAACGCGTGAGGTCGCGTGCGGCTGTTGCCGAGTGCGTCGACATGCGTCGCGAAAGTTGACGTGCGTCGCGGACGAAGGGTGATGCCGTCGCTGGGCCGAAGCGGTGTCCTGAGGAGCTTGCGCAGCAAGCGTCTCGAAGGGCCCTTCGTTGTCGTCCGGGCGCGTTGTCGTTCTCGGCTTCGGCTTGATTCGCGACGACACCACCCTTCGCCCGCTTCTGCCCGGGCGCCTGTCGTCGCTGGAGCCACCTGGTCGCGTCGAGGCCACCAGGTGACGCTGACGCTGCCGGGTCAGGTGTCGCGGGGGTAGGTGAGGACGGGGCCGTCGACACTCACCGGGACCTGTTCCCCGACCTCGGGGGAGCGGCGACCGGGGACGCGCACGGTGACGACGGTGCCGTCGGCCAGCGCCACGTGCACCATGGCGTGCGCGCCGCGGTAGTCGACGGCCTGGACCGTGCCGTGGGGGCAGCCCGGCGAGTCGCTGAGGCTGAGGTCCTCGGGCCGCACGACGACCACGACCTCCCCGTCGCCGCGCGGGACGTCGCCTCGCGCCGTGACGATCCCGAGGGGGCAGGTGATGCCGTCAGCGGTGCGGTGGCCGGTGAGGTGCACGACGTCGCCGAGGAAGGCGGCCTCGCGGGCGTCCACCGGGTCGTCGTAGATCTCTCGGGGGCCACCCACCTGGCTGAACCGGCCACCGCGCATGATCGCGACCTGGTCGGCGAAGGAGAGCGCCTCCTGCTGGTCGTGGGTCACGAGGATCGCCGTGGCCGAGGTCTCCGCGAGGGCGGCGGCCACCGCATCGCGAGTGCTCGCCCGCAGGGCCGTGTCGAGCGAGGAGAAGGGCTCGTCGAGCAGGACGACGGACGGGGAGAGGGCCAGCGCCCGGGCCAGGGCCACGCGCTGCTGCTGGCCGCCCGAGAGCTGGTCGGGACGTCGGGTGGCGGTCACCGCGGGCAGCCCCACGAGCTCGAGGAGCTCCTCGACGCGGTCGCCGCGCCGGCGGGCGGCCCGCGGCATGCCGAAGGTGATGTTGTGCGCGACGTCGAGGTGGGGGAAGAGGCCACCGTCCTGCCGCACGTACCCGATGCCGCGCCGCTCGGGCGGCACCGCCCGACCGTCGCCGCACACGATCCGGTCGCCGATGGTCACCGTGCCGGTGTCGGGGGCGAGGAACCCGGCGATGACGCGCAGCAGCGTCGTCTTGCCGCCACCGGAGGCGCCGAGGACGGCGGTCGTCGTGCCCGTGGGCACGGTGAGGTCGACGTCGCGCAGGACCGGCTCGGCGCCGTACCCGACGGTGACGCGACGGATGTCGACGGTGCTCATTCGGTGATCCCACTCTGTCGGAGCATCAGGACGGTCAGAGGCGCGGACAGCAGGATCATCATGGCGGCGAAGGGAGCGGCGCCCGCGTAGTCGAACTCGTCGCTCGCGGCCCAGAAGGCGGTCGCCAGGGTGGAGGTCCCGGTCGGCGACAGCAGCAGCGTCGCGGTGAGCTCGGTGGCGGCCGCGATGGCCACGAGGGCCGCTCCGGTGAGCGCCGACGGGAGGATGAGCGGCAGCACGACCCGGCGGAAGGCCCCGAGCGGACTGCACCCGAGCGACCGGGCGGCATCGCTGAGCTCGGGGGGCGCGGCGGCGAGGCCGGACCGCAGGGAGACCATCGCGCGGGGGATGAAGAGGACCGTGTAGCAGAGCACGAGCAGCAGCGGCGACTGGTAGACCCCGGGGACGTACCGGACGGAGACGGTGATCAGGGCCAGGGCGATGACGACCCCGGGCAGCGAGCTGGCGATGTAGGTGACCCGCTCCAGCACCAGCGTCCACGCGGTGCGCCGCCGGCTGAGCAGCCACGCTCCGGGCAGCGCCAGGACGGTCGTGACGGCCGCGGCGGCGAGGGCGAGCGAGATCGTCGAGCCGGTCGTCACGAGCAGCGAAGGGCGGATCCCGAGCTCGTCGACGGGTGCGGCCAGGTGGGCGAGCAGCCATCGCCCGACGAGCGTGACCGGCAGGACGAGCGAGACGGCGACGACGACGGTGAGCGCGAGGAGGGCCACGGGGGACCACCGACCCAGGCGCACCGGCGCCGCCCGGCGGTGGACGCCACGGCCGACGCGGGCGGTGCGGGCCGTGCCGCGCAGCAGGTGCTCGAGCGTGAGGACCGTGACGCACATCAGGGCGAGGACGAGCGCGAGCACGCTGCCCTGGTTGCTGGAGAAGCTCACCTCGTACTGCACGAGGATCGCGGTGGTGAAGGTCGGGTAGCGCATCATCTCGAGCACGCCGAACTCGGCGAGCAGGTGCAGCCCGACGAGCAGGCCGCCACCACTGATGGCCGGCCGCAGCCGGGGCAGGACCGTGCGGCGCCAGGCCTGCAGCGGACTGGCACCGAGGGCGCGGGCGTCCTCCTCCGGGGCGGCGTCGAGGTCGCGCAGGATCGCGGCCACGGGCAGGTAGACGAAGGGGAAGTACGCGGCCGTCGTCACCAGGGCGGCGCCGCCGAGCCCGTCGAGTCCAGGCCGGAAGGAGACCCACGCGTAGGCGGCGACGAAGGCGGGGACGGCCAGGGGAGCGCCGAGCAGCACCCGCCACACCCCGGCGAGGGGCAGGTCCGTGCGCTCGACGAGCCAGGCCGCCCCGACGCCGAGGACGATCGTCGCGGGGACCGTGACGAGCAGCAGCAGGAGGGTGTTGGTCAGCAGCTCCGCCGTGCGCGGGCGGAGCAGGTAGTCCAGGGCGCCGGCAGGGGAGCTGCCGAAACCGTCCGCGGCCACGACCGCGAGCGGCAGCACCGTGATGACCGCGACGAGGACCGCCGCGGTCATCACGAGGTGCCTAGAGGATGCCGGCATCGGTCATCAGCTGGGTGACCTTTTCGGAGTCGAGGGAGAATGGGTCGACGGCGGGCGCCTGGAGGGACTCGAGCGTCGGCAGGTCGGGGTCGGAGTCGACCCCCTTCGCCACGGCGTACTCCTTGGAGCCGCTCGACTCGAGGACGGCCTGCCCCTCCTCGGAGAGGATGTAGTCGACGAACTGCTGGGCCTCGTCGGCGTGCTTGGCGTTCTTGAGCACGCCGGCGGCGGAGAGGCTGACGAAGGCGCCCGGGTCCTCACCCTTGAAGTAGTGAAGCGCGGTGTTGGCCGTGCCCTCCTTGGTCTCGGCCTGGTCGCGGTACCAGTAGTAGTGGTAGATGACGCCCATCGGGACCTCACCGGCGTTGACGGCCTTCATCGTCGCGATGTTGTTCTCGTAGATCCGGGCATTGGTCTTCATGCCCTCGAGCCACGTCTTCGTCTTGGCCTCGCCCTGGTCGGCGAGCATGCCGGCGACGATCGCCTGGAAGTCGGCGCCCGTGGCCCCCGCGCCCCACTGGTCCTTGTACTCCGGCTGCTGCAGGTCCATGAGCGAGGCCGGCAGGTCGTCCTTCGAGACCTTGTCGGGGTTGTAGACCAGGACGGTCGAGCGGGCGGCGACGCTCGTCCAGTCACCGCTCGACGGGCGACGGTTCTCCGGCACCTGGGCGAGGGTCTTGGCGTCGACGGGTGCGAGCAGCCCGGCGTCCTCGACGAGGGTCATCGCGGGGCTGTTCTCGGTGAGGAAGACGTCGGCGGGCGAGGCGTCACCCTCCTCGACGATCTGGTGGCCCATCGACGAGTCCTTGCCGGGGCGGATCTGGGTCTTGATCCCGGTCTTGTCGGTGAACCCCTTCGCCCACGCCTTGGTGAGGTTGTCGTGCTGGCTGGAGTAGATCTGCAGCGCGTCGGGGTCGGTCGTCGGTCCCTCCGAGCCACCACACGCGGTGAGGGCGAGGGCTGCCGTCGTGCCGACGACGGTCGTGAGCAGGGTGCGGCGGTTCATGAGGGATCTCCGGAGGGTCGGGGACGAGGGTGGACGAGTCGGTCGATGAGGGTGCGGGTCGGGGCCTGCAGGAGCCACCACAGGAGGGCTCCGAGCGCGAGGGAGGCGCCGAGGGCCAGCCAGGCGTGGTCGACGACCCGGAAGACCTGCCACTGGACGAGGTAGATGTGCAGGGACGCTGCGGCGATGATGCCGAGGGGCCACACGAGCAGACGGGGCAGCGGGACGCGCGGGACGAGCGCCAGGACGGTGATGGCGACGAGCACCGTCCATCCACGGCTCGGCTCGACGAAGAAGTCCCACATGCCGACGGCGGTGAGGGCGAGGGTCGCCAGGCGCTGCCGGTGGGTGCGGGCGACGCCCAGGGCCATGCCGATGGCGAAGAGCCACAGGACCGACCCCGGCAGGCCACGGGTGGCGCCGGTGGAGTCCGGCACGAGGATCCACCGCGGCACGAGCGCGGCGGCCGCCAGCGCCATGCTCCACGCCCAAGGGTGGCGCACGTGCGCCCGGGCGAGCGCGGGCACCGAGAGCAGGGCGAGTGCGGCGAGGCTGCACGCGAGCAGTGCCTCGATGAACCACAGGTTGATCCGCGCGCCCCACTCCATCTCGCCGATGAGCCAGTTGACGAGCAGCACGTTGTGCCAGGTGTAACCGCCGGCCGTGACGAGGCCGAAGAGCGCGACGGCCATCGACGGAGCCGCCAGGCCGACGAGGGAGCGCAGCCCGCGTCGGCGCCGCTCCTGTGGTCGGGGGTCGTCGAGGGTGAAGCGGCTCATCGACCAGCCGGCCAGGGCGAGGAGGGTGTGGGCGCCGCCGGGGGTGGCCACGATCCCCAGGTGGCTGGCGCAGATCGCCAGCGCGGCCACGGCCCGCACGAGCAGCGGGGTCTCGACCCACTGGACGTGGCGGCCGGTCGGCCGCGCCTCGGCCGCGAGGGTGCGCAGCGGCAGGCGGTGCCAGCCGTCGGGCAGCCGGCCGAGGACCTGCTCGAGCCGGACCGAGGTCTGCACGAGGCTGTAGGAGTCGCCCCCCAGGTCGGCGAAGGACCGGTCCGGGTCGACGTCGTCCCGGCCCAGGGCCGAGCCGATGACGGCGACGACGGCGCCGAGCCGGTCGTGCCGGGGGTCGGGCGCCGGTGCGTCGTGTGCGGTCGACAGGGCCAGCTCCCGGCAGGCGACCCGGTCGACCTTGCCGTTGGGCAGGCGGGGGATCTCGTCGACGACGGCGACGAGCACGGCTCCCGGGCGCAGCCCTGCCGCCTCGGCCGTGAGACCACGCACCGTGCGACGAAGGGCGGCGCGCCCCCCTTCGTCGGCGTGGGGGAGGGTGACGAGCAGGTGGTGGGAGTCCGCGGTGACCACGGCGTCGTGGCCGGCGGCCGCGAGGGCACTCGCGACGTGGTCGAGGTCGATGCGCAGCCCGAGCACCTTGGCGACCCGGTCGCGGCGACCGGTGACCGTGACGACGCCGTCGTCGATGCGGCCGAGGTCGCCGGTGCGCAGCTCCTCGACCATCCGGCCGAGGGCCAGCTCGTCGGGGTGCTCGGCGTACCCGAGCATGACGCCGGGGCCGGTGAAGACGAGCTCGCCGGTCCCGTCGCCGGCGTCGTCGACGTCGTGGTCGACGCGGAAGGAGGACCCGGCGATCGGCCGGCCGACCGCCGCGGGGCGGGCGAGGACGTCGGCGCCGACGTGGATGGCCATGCGGGCGGTGGCCTCGGTCTGGCCGTACATGACCGCCAGGTCCCAGCCGCGCTCGAGCCCGAGGCTCGCCAGCTCATGCACCCGGTCCGGCGGCAGGGCGCCACCGGCCTGGGTGACCAGACGCAGCCCGGGCAGGTCACCGCGCAGGCGCTCGTCGACGAGGTCGAAGGTGTGCGGCACCCCCGCGAGGACGCTGACCCGCTGCTCGGTGTGCAGCCGCCAGAACTCGTCGTCGGTCACCGAGTGCTCGGTCACGACGAGGCTGCCCCCCGCGTGGAGGACGCTGTGCATCACGGACAGGCCGTAGCAGTAGTGCAGCGGCAGCGAGGTGATCGCGCGGTCGTCGCTGCGCAGGCCGAGCGCCCGGGCGATCCCCGTGGCATTGCTCAGCACGTTGTCGCGGGAGAGCCGCACCAGCTTGGGGCTGCCCGTGCTGCCGGAGGTCGACAGCAGCAGGGCGAGGTCGGGGTGCAGGAGGTGCTGGGCCTGCGGCTCGAGGACCTCGACCTCGCCCGCGTGCAGGCGCAGGTCCGGGGCGAAGCGTCCGGTGATCGACGTGGCCTCCGGCCCGGTGACCAGGGCCACGTGCCCGGCGGCGAGGACGGCGAGGTGGGCGACGACGTCGTCGAGCCGGCGGGTGAGCGGCAGGTGGACGAGGCGACGTCCGGTGGTCGTCGCCGGCAACTGCTCGACGAGGGAGGCGACCCGGGCGGCGAGCTCGTGGTGGCTGACCGTGGCTCCGTCGGCGACCAGCGCGGGGGCGGCGGAGGTGGGGTGCAGCAGCGGAAGGGGGGTCGGCACCGGGCGCACGGACGTCCCGAGGGCGTGAAGTCCCTCGTCGAGCCGCGCGGTCATCGTCATTTGGTGTGCCTATCCTTATCGATCGGAGCGAAGAGTACCGCCATCGAGGCCAGGAGCGCGCATGCCCCACCACGTCGTGGACATCTGGTGGTCGGACCTGCGTGTGATGGACCGCGGCCTGCTGCCTTTGCTCGACCCGGTGGAGGCCGCCCGGGCGGCGGGTCTGGAGGGCGCTGCGGACCTGGGTCGCTTCGTCGTCGGGGCGGTGCTGCTCCGTGTCGCTGTGGGCCGGACCACCGGCCGGGACCCGTGGTCCGTGGCCGTCGACCGCACCTGTGGCGACTGCGGGCGCCCGCACGGTCGGCCGGTCGTCGAGGGCGTGCACGCCAGCGTCGCCCACGCCGGACCGCTCGTCCTCGTCGCCACCGCTGCCTGCCCCATCGGCGTCGACGTCGAGTCGGCCCGGCGTGGTCCGGACGTCGCCGCGTGGGTGCGGCAGGAGGCGGCCTTCAAGGCGCACGGCTCCCGCGACGTGGCCGGCCTGCACGTGCGGCCCCTCGTCACCCCGCTGCCCGGTCACGAGGCAGCGCTCGCCCTCACCCGGCCCGGTGAGGTCGCCGTCCACGACCCGGCCGAGTCGTCGACCGCGTTGGCGGCCGCCCGTGCTCAGGCGTCGCGCAGCGCGAGGTAGACGTAGTCGCTGTGGCGGGTCATCCCCAGGTCGCGGTAGAGGTGCTGGGCGGGCTCGTTGGTCGGCTCGACCTGCAGGTAGGTCAGGGTGGCACCGGCGTCGAGGGCGGCGCGCGCGGCCTCCTGCGTGAGCCAGCGGCCCAGGCCCCGGCCCCGGTGCGAAGGGGGCACGTGCAGACCGAAGATCCCGGCCCAGCCGTCGTCGAGCGCGACGCGGACGACACCGGCGACGCCCCCTGCGTCACGGGCGGTGAGGAAGACCTGCCGCCCCGGCAGCGCGAGGATGCGGCGTGCGACGTCGAGGTGGTCGAGCAGGCGGGGTGAGCCGCCGGCCAGCCAGGCCTCGTCGGCGTGGTCGCTGGTGTGCAGGGTGAGGCCCTCGGGGGCGGGCGCGGCGCCCTGCAGGAGATTGTCGGTGCGCGCGGTGAGCACGTCGGCGGGGTTGCCCTCGACCCACCCGCGCTCCAGCAGCAGCGCGCCGAGCGGGTCGTCCGCGGTGGCCGCGCCCGGCGGACGGGGGAGCATGACGAGCGGCGTCAGGCCGTGCTCGCGGTACCAGGACTCGACCGCGTCGACCGCCTCGGGCAGCGGATGGCCCGGATCGCCCACGGGGAGAGCGGAGTTCGAGCGGCCCGTCCACCGCGCGCCGGCGCGCAGGAGCCAGCCGGCTCCCTTCGTCCCCAGCCAGTCCTCCTCGAGGCCGGGCTGGCCCTTGGTCATGACGAGGTGGAGGTCCTCGATCGTGATCGCGCGGTGCGGGGCGCCGCGGCGGGTGGGGCGGGGCGGGATGGCGCGGGCGGCGACGACGAGGTCGCGGCGCAGGGCCACCTCGCCGCTCCGGGTGGCGATCCGCAGGCCGTGCTCGTCGAGGGCGGTCAGCTCGCCGACGGTGTCGGTGAGGGTCGGACCGTGCGCCGGCGTCGGGTCGATGCGGGTGCGCACCGCGACCCGTGTCCCTGTGGTGAGACCCACCATCGGATCGCTCATGGGGCGACATAGTATGTCGGGCATGACGTACGTGATCGCGCAGCCGTGTGTGGACCTCAAGGACAAGGCCTGCATCGAGGAGTGCCCCGTCGACTGCATCTACGAGGGCAAGCGCAGCCTGTACATCCACCCCGACGAGTGCGTCGACTGCGGCGCCTGCGAGCCCGTGTGCCCCGTCGAGGCGATCTACTACGAGGACGACACCCCCGAGGAGTGGGCCGACTTCTACAAGGCCAATGTCGAGTTCTTCGACGACCTCGGCAGCCCCGGTGGTGCCGCCAAGATGGGCATGATCGACAAGGATCACCCGATCGTGGCCGCGCTGCCCCCGCAGGAGCACGCGGAGTGACGACAAGCGCGCGAGGACACGAGGGAGCGCCAGCGACCGAGGCCCGCAGCGCGCCGTGGAGTCACGACCGAGAGCGCAGTGTGACCTCGTGATGACGTCCTTGCCAGACTTCCCCTGGGACTCGCTCGCTCCTGCCAAGGAGCGGGCGAGAGCCTTTTCCTCCCCTGACGAGGCGAAGGGGGAGGGCATCGTCGACCTGTCGGTCGGCACCCCGGTCGACCCCACCCCCGAGGTCGTCCAGCAGGCGCTGCGCGACGCCGCGGACGCCCCCGGCTACCCGCAGACGTGGGGCACCCCCGACCTGCGTGAGGGCATCGCAGACTGGTTCGCCCGGCGCCGTGGTGCGCCCGGCCTCGATCCGGACGGGGTGCTGCCGACGGTCGGCTCCAAGGAGCTCGTCGCGTGGCTGCCCACGCTGCTCGGGCTGGGCGCCGGCGACGTCGTCGCCTTCCCCCGGGTCGCCTACCCGACGTACGACGTGGGTGCGCGGATCGCTGGGGCCACCCCCTTCGCCGCGGACGCCACGACGGCCTTTGGTCCGACGACGCCCTCGAGCGCGCCCAAGCTGCTGTGGCTCAACACCCCGAGCAACCCGACGGGCAAGGTCCTCGGCGTCGAGCACCTGGCCAAGGTCGTCGCGTGGGCCCGCGAGCGCGGTGTCGTCGTCGCGTCGGACGAGTGCTACGCCGAGCTGGACTGGCGCTCCGAGGCCGAGCGCGGGCAGTCGCTCGACGAGCTGCCCACGACGCCCTCGATCCTCGACCCGCGCGTCACGGGTGGCTCCACCGAGGGGCTGCTCGCCGTCTACTCGACCTCCAAGCAGTCCAACCTCGCCGGGTACCGGGCGGCCTTCGTCGCCGGTGACCCTGCGCTCGTGCGGCAGCTGCTCGAGGTGCGCAAGCACGCCGGGATGATCGTCCCGTGGCCGGTGCAGCGCGCGCTGCTCGCGGCCGTGCGCGACGACGAGCACGTCGCGGCCCAGCGGGAGCGCTACCGGGCGCGGCGGG
>NZ_BCSQ01000032.1 GCF_001570945.1 Janibacter anophelis NBRC 107843 | reverse complement strand
CGGGCGGAGCGGGTCGAGCCGATCGACGAGCAGTGGGACCGGGTGCACCTGCAGCACGCGGGTCTCGCCGGTTTTGCCGCCGAGGTCGCCGGCCACGGTCCCGACGTCGTCGTCGAGGAGCCGTCCGAGCTGCGTGAGGCGGTCGTCGAGCGGCTGCGGGCCGTGGCGGAGCAGCACGAAGGGAGCGCGTCGTGAGTCCGGCGAAGGTGGAGTCAGCGACGGGCCGGGTCCAGCGCCTGCTGACCATGGTCCCGTGGCTGGTCAGCCGTCAGGGCATCGAGATCGAGGAGGCCGCTGCCGGCCTCGGCATCACCGAGCAGCAGCTCGTCGCCGACCTCGACCTGCTCTTCATGTGCGGCTACGGCCAGATGCCCGACGAGATGATCGAGGCGAGCTACGAGGGGGGTCGCGTCTTCGTCACCAATGCCGACACGATCGCCCGGCCGTTGCGACTCAACGTCGACGAGGCGATCTCGCTCATCGTCGGGCTGCGCTCGCTCGCCGCGAGCGGGGTGGGGGAGTCCAGCGCGGTGGAGCGCGCTCTGGCCAAGCTCGAGGCGGCCACGGGCACGATCCCCGGCGTCGAGCGGGTCGTCGTCGTCGAGGACGACACCGAGAGCGGTCGCACGACGTCGCTGCTGCGCGACGCCCTGACCGCCGGCCGGCGCGTGCACCTCGTCTATGTCGTCCCGAGCCGTGACGAGCGCACCGAGCGCGACGTCGACCCGATGCGCCTGGCCCACGTCGAGGGGTACTGGTACCTCGAGGGCTGGTGCCACCGGGCCCAGGACGTGCGCCTGTTCAAGGTCGACCGGATCGAGTCCGTGGACGTGCTCGACGAACCGGCAGAACTACCCGAGGGCGTCGCGCACCGTGACCTGAGCGGTGGTGCGTACCAGCGCGGGGACCACGACGTGCCCGTCACCCTGCGCCTGGCACCGTCCGCCCACTGGGTCGCGGAGTACTACCCGGTGACGTCTCGGGAAACCGAGGGTGAAGACCTGATCGTCACCCTGCCGACGAGCAACGAGGACTTCGTGCGTCGTCTGGTCCTCCGCCTCGGCGGTGGGGCCCGGGTCCTCGCCCCTCAGGCCCTGCGTGAGCGTGTCGCGACCCCCGCGCGCGAGGCCCTGGCCGCCTACGACGGCGGCTGACGCTGGTCCCGGCCCTCAGGGCCGGGGGCATAGACTGAACGTGCTCGTCTCCATGTGAAAGGTGCATCATGCCCTCCTTCCTCGGTCCCACTGAGATCATCCTCATCCTGCTCGTGATCCTGCTGCTCTTCGGTTTCAAGAAGTTGCCGGACGCCGCACGCAGCATCGGCAAGTCGGCCCGCGTCTTCAAGGCCGAGGTCAACGAGATGAAGGAAGAGGACCGCCAGCGCGAGGAGGCCAAGAAGGCTCGCCAGGTCGACAGCACGGCCACCTCCGACGGTGACGCCACCGACGAGGCCAAGCCTCGCACGGACAACCAGTCCGGCCCGCTCTCCTGAGCACCACCCCCTTCGCCTCCTCCCGCATGGCCGGACGACGCACGCCCAAGGACCCCGAGGGGCGGATGCCGCTCAAGGAGCACCTGCTCGAGTTCCGCAACCGGTTGATGATCGCGGCCGCCGCGATCGTCGTCGGCGCGATCATCGGGTGGATCATCTACAACCCGGTGCAGATCGGGTCGTGGGGCTTCGACGGCGTCTACAAGCAGCTGACGTACCCCTTCGACGAGTACAAGGCGTCCAACCCCGACAGCGTCGTCACGCTGAACTTCGGCAATGCCACCTCGGCCTTCACCACGCAGCTGAGCCTGTCGCTCTTCACCGGCGTGATCATCTCCAGCCCCGTCTGGGTCTGGCAGATCTGGGCCTTCATCCTCCCCGGCCTGACCAAGCGGGAGAAGCGGCTGTCGATCGGTGTCTTCGCCACCGCGCTGCCGCTCTTCCTCGCCGGCTGCTTCTTCGCCTACCAGACCCTGCCCAAGGCGTTGCTCATCCTCTTCGGGTTCACCCCCGACGACGGCAAGTCGAGCAACATCCAGCAGGCGAGCGACTACTTCACCTTCATCACCCGGTTCATCCTCGCCTTCGGCCTGGCGTGGCTGCTGCCGGTCTTCCTCGTGGGCCTGTGCGCGATCGGTGTCCTCTCGGGCAAGACGCTCAAGAAGTCCTGGCGCGTCGCGATCCTGCTGATCTTCATCGCCTCGGCGGTCATCACCCCGACGCCCGACCCGTTCACGATGTTCCTGCTCGCCGGCCCGCTCTGCGTCCTGTACTTCATCGCCTTGGGCGTGTGCCTGATCATCGACAAACGGCGGGTCGAGGCCGGTGACGAACCTGACTGGTCCCACCTCGACGACGACCAGGCCTCACCGCTGACCTAGTCTCTGGGTCCATGACTCGCACCATCGGCGACCGCGTCGGCCTGCTCGTCAACCCCACCGCGGGCAAGCACCGTGCCGAGGCGGTCGGGACGCGCATCGCGGACCTGCTCGAGGCCGGCGGACGCGAGGTCGTCGACCTGACCGGGCTGGACGCCGCCCGTGCCGAGGCCAAGGCCCGCGCCGCGGTCGCGACCGGGGACATCGACGTCCTCGTCGTCGCCGGGGGCGATGGCGTGGCCGGCCTGGGTGCCAACCTCTGCGCCGGCACCGACGTGCCGTTGGGCATCGTCGCCGTCGGCACCGGCAACGACAACGCGCGCGAGCTCGGTCTGCCGGTGCGCGACGTCGAGTCATCCGTCGAGCGGATCCTCGCCGGCGGCACGCGTCGCATGGACGTCGGTCGTGTCCTCACCGATGACAGCGAGCACGTGCGCGACTACCTCGGGGTGCTCTCGTGCGGCTTCGACGCCGTGGTCAACGAGCGCGCCAACCAGATGGTCTGGCCCCGGGGACCGCAGCGCTACAACCTGGCCATCCTGCGCGAGCTGCCCGTCTTCGGCTCGATCCACTACGACCTGACCATCGACGGTCGCGAGCGCGAGGTCGACGCCATGCTCGTGTGCATCGCCAACGGTCGCGCCTTCGGCGGGGGCATGAAGGTCGCCCCGGACGCCGACGTCGAGGACGGTCTGCTCGACGTCGTCATCGTCCACGACATCCCGATGGGCACCTTCCTGTCGGTCTTCCCCAAGGTCTTCAAGGGCACGCACGTCAGCCACCCCGCGGTCGAGATCGTGCGTGGCGCCCGGGTGCGGGTCGCGACCGAGCGCATCGTCACGTACGCCGACGGCGAGCGCGTGGCGCCGCTGCCGCTGACCGTGGAGGCCGCGCCGGGCGCGCTGTCGATCCTGCGCTGACCTCTGGCATAGCGTGGGCACATGTCCACGCCCGCCGATCGGTACGCCGCCTCCCGTCGACGCGGGGCAGGTGAGCTGGCCGTGTTCACCGCCGCACAGGACTTCGAGCTCGACCCCTTCCAGGTCGACGCGTGCGAGGCGGTGGAGGCCGGGCACGGGGTCCTCGTCGCTGCCCCCACGGGCGCCGGCAAGACGATCGTCGGCGAGTTCGCCGTCCACCTCGCCCTGGCCCGCGGGCAGAAGGCCTTCTACACCACGCCGATCAAGGCGCTGAGCAACCAGAAGTACCACGAACTCGCGGCCACCCACGGCTACGACCGGGTCGGGCTGCTGACCGGTGACACCTCGATCAACGGCGAGGCGCCCGTCGTCGTCATGACGACCGAGGTCCTGCGCAACATGATCTACGCGGGGTCGACGACGCTCGACACGCTCGCCTTCGTCGTCATGGACGAGGTGCACTACCTCGCCGACCGCTTCCGCGGCGCTGTGTGGGAGGAGGTCATCATCCACCTGCCGCGCTCGGTGCAGGTCGTCTCGCTGTCGGCGACGGTGAGCAATGCCGAAGAGTTCGGCGCCTGGCTGGCGGAGGTGCGCGGCGGCACCGAGATCATCGTCTCCGAGGTGCGCCCGGTGCCGCTGTGGCAGCACATGCAGGTCGGCCGCGACGTGCACGACCTCTTCGTCGACGACGGCTCCGGCGACGGGTCCCCGGCCAAGGTCAATCCCGACCTGCTCGAGGCGATCCGGGCGCGCACCCGCGGCCTCGGTGACGAAGGGGGACGAGGCGGCGGTGGCCGAGGTGGTCGCGACCGTCGTGGCCGCGGACGTCCCGGACCTCGTGGCGGCGGCCACGGGCCCGGCGGGCGTGGTGGGGGAGCGCGCTTCGGCGGGGCGGCCTCGCGCACCGAGGTCATCCGTGAGCTCGACAACGACGGGCTGCTGCCGGCGATCACCTTCATCTTCAGCCGGGCGGGGTGCGACGGGGCCGTGGGGCAGCTCCTCGCCAACGACGTGCGCCTGGTGTCCGAGCGCGAGGGCGAGCGCAACCGGCGCACGGTCGAGGAGCGCACCGCGGTCCTCGAGGGCGAGGACCTCGACGTGCTGGGCTACCACCAGTTCGTCGAGGGCGTCTCCCGCGGCTTCGCCGCGCACCACGCTGGCATGCTGCCGCTCTTCCGCGAGGTCGTGGAGGAGCTGTTCACGCAGGGGCGCATCCGGGCGGTCTTCGCCACCGAGACGCTCGCGCTGGGCATCAACATGCCGGCACGCACCGTCGTGCTCGAAAAGCTCGTGAAGTTCAACGGCGAGTCCCACGTCGAGATCACCCCGGCCGAGTACACCCAGCTCACCGGTCGGGCCGGCCGGCGCGGCATCGACGTCGAGGGCCACGCGCTCGTCGTCTGGTCCCGGGGGATGGACCCGATGGCCGTCGCCGGTCTCGCGCAGACGCGGACCTACCCCCTTCGCTCCAGCTTCCGGCCGACGTACAACATGGCGGTCAACCTCGTGGCCCAGGTGGGTCGGCAGACCGCACGGGAGGTGCTCGAGACCTCCTTCGCGCAGTTCCAGGCGGACCGGGCGGTCGTCGGCCTGGCCACACAGGTGCGCGAGCAGCAGGAGTCGCTGCAGGCCTACTCGGAGGCGATGCACTGCCACCTGGGTGACTTCCGCGAGTACGCGGCCCTGCGGCGGCGGATCTCCGATGTCGAAAAGGAGGGCTCGCGCAAGCGCAACGCCAACCGTCGCGCCGAGATCGCCGTCTCCCTCGAGTCGCTGGCGGTCGGCGACATCATCCGCATCGGTGGCCGCCGCTCCGGCCTGGCCCTCGTCATCGCGCCGCCGCGCTCCTACCGCGGCGAGATGTCGGCGCCGACGGTGCTCACCGAGCACAAGCAGGTGCGCCGCCTCACCGCCGCCGACCTCGATCGTCCGGTCACCCCCTTCGGCCGCCTGGCGGTGCCCAAGGGCTTCAACCCCAAGTCGCCCAAGCAGCGCGCCGACCTGGCGGTGACGCTGCGGACCAAGGCGCCCCACGAGGACGCGCCGAGCGTGCGCGAGCACGCCGCGGCGAGTGCGAAGGGGGAGGACGAGCGCCTCGAGCAGCTGCGCCGCGAGCTGAAGGCCCACCCGTGCCACCAGTGCCCCGAGCGCGAGGAGCACGCGCGCTGGGCCGCGCGCTGGTGGAAGCTCAAGCGCGAGAACTCCGCACTGCAGCGCAAGGTGGAGATGCGCACGAACTCGGTGGCGCAGACCTTCGAGCGGATCTGCGGCGTGCTCATCCAGCTCGGCTACCTCGGTGACGACGGCGACACGGTCACCGAGCTCGGCACCCGGCTGCGCCGGCTCTACACCGAAAAGGACCTGCTCGCCGCCGAGTGCCTGCGGGGCGGCGCGTGGAAGCGCCTCGACCCGGCCGAGCTCGCCGCCGTCGTCTCGATGCTCGTGCACGAGCCGCGGCACGACGAGCACGACCCCTTCCCACGGATGCCGACCGACGGGGTCTCCGACGCCTGGCAGGACATGGTGCGTCGATGGAGCGAGCTCGAGGACATGGAGAGTGCCGCCGCGCTGCAGCAGACCGGTGAGCCCGACGGGGGCATCGCCTGGGCGGTGCACCGCTGGGCCAGCGGGCGGCGCCTCGACGAGGTGCTCGCCGGCTCGGACCTGACGGCGGGCGACTTCGTCCGGCGGTGCAAGCAGGTCGTCGACCTGCTCGACCAGGTCGCCGACGCCGCGCCCGAGCAGCACCTGCGCACCGTCGCCCGCACAGCGGTGGACAAGATGATGCGCGGAGTCGTCGCGGCCGACCGATTGGACTGATCCCCCCTTCGCTCCCGGGCCGGACCACCCACCTGAGACCGCATTTCCCCGGGGAAATGCAACCTCTTGACGTCGAGGGACCGGAGTGTGCCCTAGGGCGCGACGGAGTGCAGGGCCGTCGCGATGCGGTCGAAGGGGGAGGTGAGCCCGTGCTCGACGGCGAGCCGGCTCATCGCGGCCGGGTCGGCGATGTCGGAGGGCAACCGGATGTCGCCGTCGCCGACGGGGACGTCGTGGGCGACACGCACCACGAGCGGCGCGACGTTGAGGTAGGCGCTCGCCTCCTCGAGACGGGTGCGGCGGGCCCCCTTGATCGCCGGGTCACCCGCGGCGAGGGCCTCACGCACCCCCGCGAGCGAGCCGAAGTCGCGGATGAGGGTCGCCGCCGTCTTTTCCCCAATGCCCTTGACCCCGGGCAGGCCGTCGCTCGTGTCACCGCGCAGCGCGGCCATGTCGACGTAGGCGTCGCCGGTGCTCACCCCGTACTTCTCCTCGAGGAAGGACTGGGTGATGACGTCGGGGTCGCGCACCCCACCGCGGGCGGTGTAGAGCACGCGGGTGTCGGAGGCGTCGTCGACGAGCTGGAAGAGGTCGCGGTCACCCGTGACGACGTCGACGGGCATGACGCCGCGGTATCGCATGGCGTAGGTGCCGATGACGTCATCGGCCTCGTAGTGGGCCGCGCCGACCCGGGCGATGCCGACGGCCTCGAGCGCCGCGGCGATGACCGGCACCTGCGGGGACAGCTCGTCGGGGACCTCCTCGCCCTCACCGGGGTCCTCGGAGACGCGGTGCGCCTTGTACGTCGGGATGGCGTCGACGCGCCACTGCGGGCGCCAGTCGTCGTCCCAGCACGCGACGAGGTGCGAGGGGCGGTAGCGGCCCACGAGCGTGGCGATCATGTCGAGGAATCCGGCGACCGCATTGGTCTGCAGCCCCGACGGCACGGCCGCCCGGGGCGGCACACCGTAGAAGGCGCGGAAGTACAGCGAGGCGGAGTCGAGTAGGAGCAGGCGGTCACGCGCCGAGTCGGACATGGGCCCGACCTTACGGGTCACTCGCCTATGGTTTCACCCATGGAAGCGGCCGACCGACGCATCATCGACCTCCTGCGCGAGGACGGGCGGATGAGCTACACCGACCTGGGCAAGGCGATCGGGCTGTCGACCTCCGCCGTCCACCAGCGGGTCCGTCGCCTCGAGGAGCGCGGGGTCATCACCGGCTACGCAGCCGTCGTCGACCCTGCGGCCCTGGGGACCCCGCTGACCGCCTTCATCTCCGTGGCCCCGCTCGACCCGAGCGCGCCGGACGACGTGCCGGACCGGCTGCAGGGCGTCGAGGAGATCGACGCCTGCTACTCCGTCGCCGGCGACGCCAACTACCTGCTGCGCGTGCGCGTGGCCACCCCGCAGGCCCTCGAGGAGCTGCTCGCCCGCATCCGCAGCCGCGGCGGCGTCTCCACCCGCACCACGATCGTCCTGTCCACGCCGTGGGAGTGATCGAGCGCCTGCCCGCACGGCTGCTCCTCGCGCTGGCCGGCGGGCTGTGCCTGTGGCTGTCCTTCCCCGACCACGACCTCGCGCTCCTGGCCATCCCCGGTGTCGCGCTCATCGGCACCGCGATGTGGGATGTCCCGGCACGCACCGGCGCCCTGCTCGGGCTCGTCGCCGGCCTGGCGTGCTTCGTCCCCACCCTCAGCTGGTCGGGCATCTTCGTCGGCAAGTTCCCGTGGTTCGCCCTGGCGACCTTCGAGTCGCTCTACGTCGCCGTCATGGGCGCGGTACTCGCGGCGCTCCAGCGCCCGCTCCTGCGCGCCGGTCGGCCCCTGCTCGCGGCCCTGCTCGTCCCGGTCCTGTGGGTCCTGCAGGAGTGGGCCCGCGGCAGCCTGCCGTACGGCGGCTTCCCGTGGGCGCGCATCGCCTTCTCCCAGGCGGACACCCCCTTCGCCCGATGGGCCGCGATCGGTGGGGCGCCGCTCATCACCCTCGCCGTCGCGCTCGTCGCGGTGCCGCTCATCCTGCTCGTCGTCACCCGCCGGGTGCCCGTCGTCGCAGCTGGGCTGGCGGTGGTGGCCGTCGGGGGCGCCTTCGCCGTCCCGGTGCCGACGCAGGGGGAGTCCACCGCCAAGGTCGGCCTCGTCCAGGGCAACGTGCCGCGGGCCGGACTGGACTTCAACGCCGAGCGCCGCAAGGTCCTCGACAACCACGTGGCGGGCACCGAGGCACTCGCTGCGAAGCATGACGACCTCGACCTGGTCATCTGGCCGGAGAACTCCTCCGACATCGACCCGCTGCGCAACGACGATGCCCGGCAGCAGGTCCAGCGCGCGCTCGACGCCATCGACACCCCGCTCGTCATGGGCGCGATCCTCGACGAACCCGCCCCGGCCGTCTCCAACGTCTCGATGTACTACCAGCCCGGGGGAGGAGAGCCCGAGCGCTACGTCAAGCAGCACCCCGTCCCCTTCGCCGAGTACGTGCCGCACCGCGAGTTCTACCGGCTCTTCAGCTCCAAGGTCGACCTCGTGCGCGTCGGCTTCGCGAAGGGGGACCGCAACGTCGCCTTCCGCGTCGAGGGCGAGGACGGGGCCTTTTCCGCCGTCCCGACGATCTGCTTCGAGGTGGCCTACGACGGCCTGATGCGCTCGGCGGTCCGGGACGCGGAGGCGAAGGGGGAGCCCAGCCTGCTCGTCGTGCAGACCAACAACGCGACCTTCGGCTACACCGCCGAGTCGACGCAGCAGTACGCGATCTCGCGCATCCGGGCGATCGAGCACGGCCGCAGCGTCGCGCACGTGTCGACCGTCGGGGTGTCCGGCTTCGTCAACCCCGATGGTTCCAGCACGCCGACGACCGAGCTGTTCACCGCGGCCCAGCCCGTCGACGAGGTCGTCCTGCGCTCCGGCCTGACCGTCTCCGACCGGCTCGGGCCGTGGGTGGAGTGGGGCAGCGCGATCCTGCTGCTCCTCGCCGTGGCGTGGCGCCTGCGCACCGGACGGACGGGTAGGGTCGAGGCTCGGTCGACCGCCGACCGCTCCACCGCCCAGACCGAGGAAGCCTCCACAGGTGCCTGACTCCACCCACGCACGGCCGCCGATCGAGCGGGTCGCCGTGCTCATCCCCACCTACAACGAGCGCGACAACCTCCCGCTCATCGTCGAGCGCGTCCGGGCCGCGGTGCCCGAGGCCGACGTCGTCGTCCTCGACGACAACTCTCCCGACGGCACCGGGGAGGTCGCCGACGGGCTGGCTGCCACCGACGACCACGTCAAGGTGATCCACCGACAGGGCAAGGAAGGCCTCGGAGCCGCCTACCTCGCGGGCTTCGCGTGGGCGCTCGAGCAGGGCTACGACGCGGTCGTCGAGATGGACGCCGACGGCTCGCACCGCCCCGAGCACCTGCCGACGATGCTCGAGGTCGCCCGCGACGCCGACCTGGTCATCGGCTCGCGCTACGTGCGCGGCGGCAAGATCGTCAACTGGCCGCTGGACCGCAAGGCGATCAGCATGGCCGGCAACCTCTACATCAAGGCCATCCTCGGCATGCCGGTCAACGACGCGACCGCCGGCTACCGCGTCTACCGAGCCGAGACCCTACGGACCATCGGTCTGGACCGGGTCCAGAGTGCCGGCTACGTCTTCCAGACCGACCTGACCGTGCGCACCGTCCGCGCGGGGCTGAAGGTCGTCGAGGTCCCGATCACCTTCATCGAGCGCGAGATCGGTGACTCCAAGATGGACGGCGATGTCGTCCGCGAGTCGATGGCCCGCATCACCCGCTGGGGCCTGGCCCACCGCAAGGCGCAGCTGCGGGGCCTGATCGACCGAGAGCCGACCTGGCACCGACTGTGATCCCCGGGCCCGAACCTCGACGACGTCGCCGACGCGTGGCGTGGATCCCGCTGGCCATCGTGGTCTGGGCCATCATCGAGGTGGCAGCTCTCATCGCGGTCGGCCGCTGGATCGGCTTCTGGCCGACCCTGTTGGCCGTCGTCGTGCTCTCGGCGCTCGGCGCGTGGCTGCTGCGTCGCGAGGGGCGGCGGACCTGGCAGGCGCTGCGCCAGGCGCTGCGCAGCGGCCAGATGCCCAGTCGCGAGATCGCCGATGCCGTGCTCGTCCTCGTCGGTGGTCTGCTGCTCACGCTGCCGGGCTTCGTCTCCGACGTCATCGGTCTGGTCTTCGTGTTGCCCTTCACCCGGCCCGTGGCCCGGATCGGCCTCGAGGCCGTCGTCGCGCGCCGCCTGCTGGCCGCCGGCATGCCGGTCGCTCCCGGTGAGGCGCGGGTGCGGCGCACCCGGGACCGCGACGGGGGAGAGGTCATCGAGGGCGAGATCGTCGACGACGACCAGCCGTGACTGCAGCCATGACGAAGGGGGCGCCCCACCGATCATCGGTGGGGCGCCCCCTTCTCGTGTGGGCCCGGTCTCAGGCGCTGCGCTTGCGGGGCTTCTCGCCGCGCTTCTCGCGCAGGAGAGCCAGGCGCTCCTCGAGCAGTTCCTCGAGCTCGGGGATCGAGCGGCGCTCGAGCAGCATGTCCCAGTGGGTGCGCACGTGCTTGGCGGGCTTCAGCTCCGGCTCGGGGCCGTCGACGAGCTTGCCGAGCTTGCCGCAGCGGCACTCCCAGGTGCCGGGGATGTCGGCCTCGACCGAGAAGGGAAGCTCGGTGCGGTGCCCGTCGTCGCAGACGTAGGCCGTGATCTGACGCTCGCTGGGGACGACGTTGTCCGTCGTCTCCATGCTGAAGCTGACCATGCGCGTCCCGCGCAGCGTGCGCTCTGCCATGTGGGTCTCTCCTGGTGTCTCGCGATGTCTGCGCCCCTGCGTGCACAGAACTCTCATGTCCCATAACGCTGGGTGTGCGTCGGATGTTCCTGCGGCTCGCATCGTTGCGGCGCAGCGCCCCTGCCAGCCCTCCGCGTACCGGTCGAAGCGGGCTCCTCGCGGGGCATCGGCTTGGGGCGACCCCACAGGATAGCGCGGATGCACCGTGTCGCGCACATCGAGGCGCATCGGGGGCGATAGCCTCGGCCTCGTGAGCGACGTGACGACGCCGGCCGAGCCGACCACCGCCCTTCGCGCCGAGGGGCAGGGAGGGCGCGGCCGCATCATCGGCTGGGCGATGTGGGACTGGGGCGCCCAGCCGTTCAACACGGTCATCACGACCTTCGTCTTCGCCGTGTACATCACGAGCGACAGCTTCGGTGACACCAACACGACATCGACCGCCCTGGCGATCTCGACCGCTGTCTCCGGGCTGCTCGTGGCGCTGCTGGCGCCGGTGCTGGGGCAGAACTCCGACCGCTCCGGCCGCGGCGTGCGCAACCTGCGCCTGCAGACCTGGCTGCTGGCGGTGCTGTCGGCCGCACTCTTCTTCGTCAAGCCCGAGCCGGGATTCCTCGTCCTCGGGCTCGTGCTGCTCGGCGTGGGCTCGATCGTCTCGGAGATCGCGAGCGTCAACTACAACGCCTCGATCGATCAGGTCGCCTCCCCGAGCAATGTCGGCCGGGTCTCGGGTTTCGGCTGGGGGATGGGCTACCTCGGCGGAATCCTCGTGCTGCTGCTGCTCTTCTTCCTCTTCATCGACCCCAAGGTCGGCCTGTTCGGCGTGACCGACAAGGACGCCATGGACATCCGGGTGTCGATGCTCGTGTGCGGTCTGTGGATCCTGCTCTTCACCCTGCCGACCTTCGCCGTGCTCAAGGACACCCCCAAGGAGCGTGCCTCGCGGATCGGGGTCGTCGCCTCGTACAAGCTCGTGTGGGCCTCCCTGCGCCGGCTGTGGTCGGTCTCCCGCCACACGGTCTACTTCCTGGGGGCCTCGGCGCTCTTCCGCGACGGGCTCGCGGGGGTCTTCGCCTTCGGTGCGGTGCTCGCGGCCGGCACCTTCGGGATGACGGCCGGTGAGGTGATCATCTTCGGTGCCGTGGCCAACATCGTCGCCGGCATCGCGACGATGCTCTTCGGTCTGCTCGACGACGTGCTCGGGCCCAAGCGGGTCATCCTCATCTCGCTCGTGGCGCTCTGCGTGCTCGGCCTGGCGATCTTCGTCCTCCACGACGGCGGGCCGATCATCTTCTGGACCCTCGGCCTGACGATGACCGCCTTCGTCGGCCCGGCCCAGGCGGCCTCCCGCAGCTTCCTCGCGCGGGTCATCCCCGACGGACAGTCGGGCGAGATCTTCGGCCTGTACGCCACGACAGGACGGGTCGTCTCGTTCCTGTCCCCGGCCGCCTTCGGCCTCTTCATCTGGATCGGTGCACTGGTGACGGGGGAGAAGGACACCCAGTACTGGGGCATCCTTGGCATCGCCCTGGTGCTCGTGGCCGGGCTCGCCGTGCTGGTGCCCGTCAAGACCCCGCAGGAGCAGGTCGGCCCGCAGGCCGGGTGATCAGCCGGCGTACTCCCAGTGCCACGGCTCCGGCAGGCTCCCGCCGGCCGCGGCCCAGGAGGGGTGGAACCACCCGTACAGCGGCGCGTTCTGCTGCATCCACGCGTGCGCCGGGTGACCGAAGTTGTTAACCCCACCACACAGGTCGAGGGCCTTGCCCAGACCGTGGTTGCTCGTGCCGGGGGCCGCGGCCCAGCCGCCGCGCTGCTGCTTGGTCACGACCTGCTGCGCGTACGAGCGGTAGCTGTCGGTGACGCAGAGCAGGTGGCCGGTGTCGCGCTGGTATGCCTTGCTCATCGAGTTGAAGGCGGCGGCGGCTTCGGGCCGCAGCGACTCACCGGGCGCACCGAGCAGCGGGCACAGGGCGCCGGGCGGGATCTGGCCGTTGGGGAAGGTGGCGCTGTTGGTCGAGCACGGCTTGGCGTCCTCGAACTCGGTGACGTCCTGCCCGAGCTCCTTGAGGGCGTCGGTGAGACGGGTGCTGGCGCCCTGGGCCGCGTCGTCGGGCTGCCCGATGAGGGCGTTGACGATCGGTCCGGCCTTCTTCAGCTCCTCGGAGTGCTTCTTGCGCAGCCGCTCCAACTCGTCCTTACGCTCCTTGAGCACCTTGTCAGCCTTGGCCTTGGCGTCGTCCGCGCGCTTCTTGGCCTTCGTGGCCTTGGCGAGGGCCTTGTCCTTCTTCTTCGTCAGCGAGGCCTGGGTGACGGTGTCCTCGCGGACGAGGTCGACCGATCGGATCCGCTCGTCGGTGAGGTAGGTGAGGTCACCCGCGGAGTTGCCGGAGGTCTCGGAGCCGGTGATCGTGCCGAGCATCGTCACCGTGTCGGAGTAACCGCCCTGCGTGTACGTGGTGAAGGCCCAGTCCCGCAAGTCCTGACGGCCCTCGGACAGGCGCGACTTGTACGTGTCGAGCTGCTTCTGCGCCGTGTCCGCCTCACCCTTGGCCGTGTTGTACTCGTCGCGGGCGGTCGCCTTCTCCTGCAGGAGCTTGTTGGCCTTCTTGGAGTAGGACTTCAGGGACTTGACCGCGGCCGCGATGTCCTTGTCGTCCTTGAGCAGGTCGGCGGCGAGCCGGTCCGCCTCCGCGATCTGGCTGTCCAGGTCGTCACCGGCGAGCGGGGTGTCGTTGTCGTCGCCGACCGGAGCGTTGCCGTCCGTCGACCAGGCGACGTCCGGGTCGGCGGACGTGGACGGGGAGGCGCTGGGCTCTGGGCTCACGGGGTCGGTCGGCTCCGCGATGGCCCCGGGGGCCAGCGCGAGCCCACCCGCGAGGCACAGCGCGAGCAGTGCCCGAGCGGTGCCGTCAGGGTGACGGGTGCCACGATGCATGAAACTTCTCCTGAAAGCAGACCGGGCGACATCTTAGGCCTCCCGGGGCCCGGCGTACATGCCGGAGTGATGCGCACCGCTCGGGCGAAGGGGGTCACGCCCCGCGCGCAGACCCCGTCGCCTTGCCGGTCGCCTTCTTGGTCGTGCTCTTGGACGCCTTCGGTGCCGTCGACTTCTTCGCCGTCTGTCGGGCCGTGGGGGAGGAGGTGGCGCGGGCCCCCTTCGTCCGCAGCCGGACCTGCCGCGAGGATCCCTCGGAGCGGGTCTCGAGGTAGGGCTGCTCCTCGACGAGGGTCGAGAGCTTTTGGTGGCCGAAGGCCCGAGGATCGAAGTCGGCCTGCGCACGGCTCAGGTGCTGCCCGACGGTGCCCAGGGCGCTCCAGCCGTCGTCACCGGAGGTGGCGTTGATCGCCTTGGTCAGGGCCGACTGCAGGTTGATCGTCGTGTCGGGGGTCTCGTCGTCCGTGCCGTCTGTCGCCGGGCCGGGGCCCTCGTCCTCGTCACGGGCCTGCTCGCCGAGCAGCTCGAGGAAGATGAACTGGTCGACTGCTCGGCGCAGCGACTCGGGGGTCTTGCGCCGCCCGAGTCCGTAGACGCGTTTGCCCGACTCGCGCAGCCGGGTGGCCAGGCGGGTGAAGTCGGAGTCGGAGGAGACGAGGGCGAAGGCCTCGACATTGCCCTGCCACAGCAGATCCATCGCGTCGATGATCAGGGCGGAGTCGGTGGAGTTCTTGCCGACGGTGTAGGCGAACTGCTGCACCGGCTGGATGGCATTGCGTTGCAGCTCGGCCTTCCACCCGCCCAGCTGCGTCGTGGTCCAGTCGCCGTAGGCGCGCTTGACGGTGGGGGTGCCGTACTTCGCCAGCTCCTCGAGGACCGCGGCGGTGTGCTTGGCCGAGACGTTGTCGCAGTCGATGAGCACGGCGATGCGGGTGGAGGTGCTGGTGTCGGCGTCCATGTCCGCAACCTACCGGCCGGATCGCCGCACCCCGCGGGCAGAGCGAAGGGGGGTCAGCCCGGGAACTCGCGCGCGAGCCACTGCTCGTGGGTGACCTCGCCGATACGTGTGTCGGACCGGGCGAGGAGCAGGTCCCCGCGCAGACCGCGACCGAAGGCGCCGGGCATGGGGAACTCGATGACCCGCACCCGCTCGCCCCGAGCCGCGAGCGCCAGCCGGGCCATGTCGGCCACCTGCATCACCTCGGGCCCGGCGATAGACGGGCCGTCACCGAGGGGCTCGCCCTCGCCGACGTCGAGGAGCAGGGCCGCGACCTCGTCGGTCGAGACCGGCTGGGAGTGGATGGTCGGCACGAGCGCCACCGGACCGATGCGAGTGCGCTCGAGTGTCTGCACGCCGAACTCGTGGAACTGCGCGGCGCGCACCACGGTGCCGATCGAGTGGGCGAGGACGGCGCGTTCCTGGGCGCGCTTGCCGGCGTAGTACCCGGCGTCGATCTCCGGGGCCCCGATGATCGACAGGGCCACGAGGTGACGCACCCCTGCATTCTCCCCAGCCGTCGTGAGGTTGTCGGTGACGCGCTCGAAGAACTCCGTGGACTTCTTCGCCGACATGGTCTGGACGGAGGTGACGTCGATGATCGCCTCGACACCCGCGAGGTGCTCGTCGAGACCGGTCGACGAGGTGAGGTCCACCCCCTTCGCCCGGGAGAGGACGCGCACGTCGTGCCCGCGTCGCTCGGCCTCGGTGACCACGTGGCGACCCACGACTCCGGTGCCGCCCGCGACGGCGATCTGCATGTCAGGTCTTCTTCCGGCGGCGTGGGCGGGGCGTCGGGCGGACGACGAGCACGGGGCACGGGGCGGTGGCCTGCACCCGCTGCGCCGTGCTGCCGATGAGGATCGTGTCCGTCAGGCCGCGGCTGCCGCTGGCCAGGACGATCAGCTCGATGTTGGAGACCTTGGCCGCCCGGTTGATCTCGGTCGACGGCGTGCCGCTGCGCACCCGGGTGCGCACCTTGGTGTCGGTCCAGTCGTCGAACTCGGCCGCGATGACCGCGACGGCGGACTCTGCCTCAGCCTTGAACGAGCTGCTGAGGAGCGGCTTGGGCGCCTTGGCGTCGGAGGAGATCTCGTCGACGAAGGAGACGCTGGCCAGCGGCCGGGTCACGGCGAGCACGATGATCTCGGTGACCTTGCCCGGGTCCGCGAAGGACTTGAAGTGGCGCGCCGCTCGCAGGGACTGGCGCGAACCGTCGGTGGCGATGAGCACGTGCATGTCAGCTCTCCAGGTTGGTCGTGGGACGGCCACCGCCGACGAGGCGTTCGACGATGAAGAGGACGAGGCCGACGGCCAGCAGCGCCGCGCAGTACAGCAGCGAGCCGGGGTCGTCGTAGATGACGTAGCCGAGGATGAGGAAGTTGGCGACGACGCCGATCGCGAGCAGCACCCGGGGTGCGCGGAAGGCACGGTCCGTGCGGTCCTGCTTGTCGAGCTTGACCGCCGAGATGATGACGAGCGCGTAGATCAGCAGGGTGAAGACGACGGTGACATTGGCCAGCTGGGCCAGGTCGGCGCCGGAGAACAGCAGGGCGGCGATGACGAGGACCGAGAAGAGGATCGCCAGCCACGGCACCTGCCGACTGCTCACCTTGGCGAAGGGGGCCGGCACGACGTCCTCGCGCGCCATGCCGTAGAGGATGCGGGACTCGGTGACGAGGCAGACGAGGCAGGTGTTGGTGATGGCGACCATGGCGATGATCGCGAAGATGATCGTCAGCACGGCGACGGAGAAGGGCAGGATGCCGGCCTTGACGACCTCGAGCAGGGCCGCGTCGGACTGGGCGAGCTGCTCGATCGGCACCGTGATCGCCGCGGTGACGGCGATGAGCACGTAGAGCACGCCGGCGGTGGCCATGCCACCGATGAGCGCCCGCGGGAAGTCGCGCTGCGGGTCCTGCGTCTCCTCGGCGACATTCGCTGCGTTCTCGAAGCCGGTCATGGCGAAGAAGGCGAGGGCGACGCCCGCGAGCAGCCCGAGCGCGGGGTTGCTCTCGGTCGCGAACTGCGTGATCCGGGAGAAGTCGACCTTGCCCTGGACGGTCGCCATGACGCCGATGACGAGGACGATGATCAGGCCGGCGATCTCGACGAAGGTCATGATCATGTTGGCCACGACCGACTCGGTGATGCCGATGAAGTTGATGATCGCCAGGCCGACGACGAAGGCCAGGGCGACGACGAGCGCGGGGGCCGCCTCCCACACCTCGCCGAAGTACTGCGCGAAGCCGGTCGCCAGGGACCCGGCCGCCGCGTAGCTGGCGGAGAGCATGCAGAAGGTGATGAAGAAGGTCAGCGTCTTGTTGTGGAAGGCCTTGTTGACGTACAGGGCTGCTCCTGCGGCCTGCGGGTACTTCGTCACGAGCTCGGCGTAGGCCAGACCGGTGATCGTCGCGACGGTGACACCGACGGCGAAGGCCGCCCAGAAGGCACCGCCGACGGCCCCGGCCACGAGGCCGATGAGCACGTAGATCCCTGAGCCGAGGACGTCGCCCAGGACGTAGAAGTAGAGCAGGCGACCGGTCACCCCCTGCTTGAGCTCGGAGTCGGCATTGACTCCGTCGGGGGGCCCTGCAGCGTTGTCCGTGGCGACCGACATGTGATCCAGACCACCACGGATGGAGGTCCGCCACAACCGGAGAGGTCAGTCGTCGGCTCGCGGGCGGCCCCGGCCGCGCTTGATCTGCGCCCTCCTCGACTTGGCCTCGAGGCGGCGGCGTTGGGCGCCGCGGGTGCGCTTCGTCGGGCGACGCGAAGGGGGAGGAGGAGCCAGCGCCTCGCGCAGCAGGGAGGCGATCCGCTCCCGGGCGATCGTGCGGTTGCGGTGCTGGGAGCGCTGCTCCGAGGCATCCACGGTGAGCACGGTGCCGACCAGGCGGGTGGACAGGCGGTCGAGGGCGCGCTGGCGCTGGCGGTCGGTGAGGGCGCTCGTCGTCGCGAGGTCGAGGGAGAGCTGCACCCGCGAGTCGGTCGTGTTGACCCCCTGTCCACCGGGGCCGCTGGACCGGCTGAACTGCTCGACCAGCTCGCCCTCCGGGACGAGCAGCCCGTCGGGCAGGCCCGGCCCCGGCGGGACGCGCAGTCCGGTCACCGCCCGAGGATCCAGGCGATCGTCTGGTTGTACGGGGTGGGGATCCCGTGCTCCCGGCCGAGGGCGACGACGCGACCGGCGAAGAGGTCGACCTCCGTCGGCCGACCGGCGAGCACGTCCTGGAGCATCGAGGTGCGGCCGTCGCCCGGCAGGGAGCGGAGCACCTCGTCCCAGCGCTCGCGATCGGCGTCGCCGAGGGGCGTGCCTGCGGGCCCGGAGACGGCGACGACCTCGTCGAGCAGGGCCAGCATGAGCGATCGCGCCGGACCGTCGACGGTGAAGTCGGCGTACGGCGCCCGGAGCACGGCGGAGGCCTGGTTGATGGCCGTGTTGACCATGAACTTCCACCACATCTCGTGCTGCATGTCCTGCGGCGCATCCCACTCCAGGCCGGCCCGGTCGAGGGCGTCGCCGACGGCGGTGACCCGCGCAGCGTCGGCCAGGCCGTCCGCGGTGCCGATGACGAGTCGACCGGGGGAGAGGTAGGTGATCTCGCGGCCCTCGCGCCCGGCGGCCATGCCGAGGGCGATGCACAGCAGCACCCCGTCGCTGCCGAAGCGCTCGGCGACGGCCTCCTCGCTGACGAGCCCGTTGAGCACGGAGACGTACGTCGTGTCGGGACCGACGAAGGGGGCGAGGTCCTCGAGCGCACCGGCCAGGTCGTGGTGCTTGACGGCGATGACCGCGAGGTCGACCGGCGGCAGCTCGTCACGGGCCGGGTCGGCGACGTCGGCCGCCAGGGGAGTGCCGTTGACCGTCAGGCCATGGGTGCGCAACCGCTCCGCCCGCTCACCGGACGCGACGACGACGGTGCGCAGACCCCCTTCGACGAAGTGCGCTGCGTACATGGCGCCCATGGCGCCCGCACCCACGACGGCCACCGACTCGATCCTCTGCGTGCTCACGCGCCCAACGTAGGCCACGCCCGGCCGGAGGGGTCAGGAGGCCGTGTCGCCCCGCCACACGAAACCATCGGGGTCCACGACTTCGCCCAGGCCACCGATGATCGTCAGCCGGTGCGACCCGCTGCCGGTCGTGTCGACACCAGCGTTCTTGGCCGTGGCCTTGCGCGGGTTGAGCGCGAGCTGGATCGACGAGGACGCCAGCTCGAACTCGACGTACTTGCCGCCGAAGCTCTTGCCGACCGGCAGGCCCTGCTCGACGTAGAACTGCTTGGACGTCTTGACGTCGTCGACCCCGAGCAGCAGGACGAGCGAGTCGTACTCGAGCGGGGGAGCGGCATCGTGCGTCGGCTTCTTGCTCGAGGAGGCGACCGTCCACACCGACCCGTCCGGGGCCTGCACGGAGCCGCCGTAGCCCCACAGGCTCTTGCGGCCTGGCTTGATGGTGCGGCCGCCGGCCCGGGCGGCCGTTTCGAGGAAGGCGTCGACCTGCCGCGGGTCGGCCACGAGGGGAGAGAGGGTGAACCCGCGGAAGCCCTCGGAGGGTGCGTCGGCGGCGTTCACCCGCACCCGGTCGGAGAGACCCAGTGCGGTGTAGAACGCGTGGGCTGACTCGATGTCGTCGGCCGCCACGGACACTGCGCTGATCGACGCACTCATGCCGCCACGCTATCGGCCGCGCGGACCATCTCGCCCTAGGTTGGACCCATGGCACTGACCGGAGCCGTGCGCGCGGCCAAGCGCGACCCGTTGCTCCAGATGGTCAAGACGGCCCTCGCGACGATCCTCGCCTGGGTCGTCTCCGACCTGCTGATCCCCGACGGGCCGCCGCCCGTCTTCGCCGCGATCGCGGCGATGCTCGTCGTGCAGCCGAGCCTCAACCAGTCCCTGACGAAGGGGGTCGAGCGCAGCGCCGGCGTCGTGGCCGGGGTGGTGCTCGCGACCTTGCTGGGCATGGCCTTCGGTGACGCGTCCTGGGTGGTCCTCGTCGCGGTCACGGCGGCGCTCGTCCTGTCGTGGGCGCTGCGGCTGACGACGGGCTCGGCCAACCAGATCGCGATCAGCGCGCTGCTCGTCCTCGCCCTGGGGGCCTCCACCCCGGACTACGCCTTCTTCCGGGTCATCGAGACGGGGATCGGCGCCGTCATCGGCATCGTCGTCCACCTGCTCCTCGTGCCACCGGTGCGGCTCGATCCCGCCCGTACGGCGATGGCCGTGCTGGGGGAGGAGACCGCCCAGGCCCTGGAGCGTCTGGCTGATGCGCTGGTCTCGCGCAAGACCCGCCCCGGCCGGCTGCTGCTGCTCGCAGATGCCCGGCGCCTGCACGGATGGCATGACGACGCGCTCGAGGCGCTGGAGGACGCGGACGACGCGCTCCACCTCAATCCGCGCGCCCGCCGCTACCGGGACGAGCTGACGGCGATGCGCGAGACCCTCGACCTGCTGACCAAGGTCGGCAGCCACATCCGGGGGATGACCCGTGCCTACATCGACCACTACGACGACGAGGTGCGCGAGGAGCCCGTCGTCGCGGGCATCGCCGAGGAGCTGCTGCGCGCCGCCCACGACCTGCGACTGCGCCTGCAGCTCGCCGTCCCGTCGTTCGGGTACGAGCACCTCGAGGACACCGCGCCCGCGCTCACGGCGCCACTCGACGTCAGTGCCCCGCATGGCATGCGCTGGATCCTCGTCGGCTCGCTCATGGAGGACCTGCGCCGCATCCGGCACGAGCTCGGGGCACAGAGTGCCTGACGTCCGACGCCCCGTGGGAGCAGGTATCGCCGCTAGCGTCGATGACCATGGACATGCTGATGGGGGATCAGATCGCCGCCGCCGGGCTGGCCGACTGGCGCAAGCTGGCGCAGAGGCTCCATGCCCGGTACGTGGTGACGGATTTCGGAGCGGGTGTGCGTTTCGTCGCCGCGGTGGGGGATGCGGGCGACGAAATCGGCCATCACCCACGTGTGGCGATGAGCCACGGGTGCGTCGACCTCGAGATGGTGACCGACGATACGGTCTACCGGGATGACGACGGCACGGAGCACGTCGTCGCGTGGGTGACCCAGCAGGACGTCGACCTGGCCCGTCGGATCACCGAGATCGCTGCCCAGCACGGCATCAGGGCCGACCCTGCAGCGGTGACCGAGATCGAGCTGGGTCTCGACACGGCCGACTCCGCGCGGATCGCCCCGGTGTGGGCGGCGCTGCTCACCGGCGACCCGGACGCGCAGGGCCGGGGGACACCGGGGGACGAGGTCCGTCATGCGACGGCACGGGTACCCAATCTCTGGTTCGACGTTGCAGGCGAAGGGGGATCCACCCCCTTCCACGTCGAGGTCTACGTGGCGCCCGAGGTGGTCGAGCAGCGGGTCGCTGCGGCGGTCGCCGCCGGTGGCACGGTGGTCGACGACAGCAATGCGCCGGGACTGACGGTCATCGCCGACCAGGACGGCAACCGGGGCGTCATCTGCGCCGACGTCTCCGCCGGTTCGAGCACGGGGGAGCGGTCATGATCACCTCCGGCCTGGTCAACGTCTTCACCCACGACGTCACCAGGGCGTTGGCCTTCTACGCCGGCGACCTCGGACTCAGCGAGACCTTCAGGACGCCGACGACAGGTGTGCCGGAGCATGTCGAGCTGTCGGCTGGCGGGTTCGTCCTGGCCCTGAGCAGTGCGGAGGCGGCCCGCCGGGTGCACGGGATGGACGTACAGGTCGGTGCTGCGGCGATGAGTCTCGTCTTCTGGGTGGACGACCTCGATGTCATCTACGGGGAGCTCACGGACCGCGGAGTGCCTGGGGTGACCGAGCCGCATGACACCGGCAATGACAACCGCAATGCCGTCGTCCGTGACCCGGACGGGACCCTCGTAGAGCTCGTGGCGAAGCGATCCCGTCTGAACGACGTGGGCTGACATGTCCTTCGACGTGTTCCTCCAGGGCTTCCTCGACGGCGATGCCCGCCCGGGAGGTGTGGACACCATGCGTCGGGCGCTGGCGTCGCACATCGAGCACGAGGACCCCGAGACGGGTTTCCTGAGCGTGCGGTGCGACGACGGGATCGGGGAGATCTACACCTCGAGCGATGGCGTCATGGCGACGCACATCGGCGGGACGCAGCTGTGGGACGCGTTGGTGCGCGGCGCGGTCGACGCCGACTGGGTCATCATCCCGGTGGGCTGTCCCACCTGCATCACGCACGAGGGACAGCGCGCCCACCTGCCGGAGGGACTCGACGAGGACGCCGTGCTGGTGCGCTCCGGCGAGGAACTGCTGCGTGTCATCCGATCGTCCTGAGGAGCGAACACGGGGAGTGGACAGGTGGCGCTCGCTCCCGTCCCCTCAACGGCTACTGGACAGGCTGCGTATCAAGTTCGGGCGTATTGAGGGCAGACAACGTCCGATTCGCGGCATGAGCGCGCGGGCTGCGTACACCCGCAGGGCCGCAGTAGCGGTCATAGGCCGGGAGGACGAACTCCGCGAAGGAAGCCAGCTTGCACGCGCCCACCGGCCGCATCGAGGACAGCCCGGCCAGCCTTCAGAAGGTCATCCGTATCGTGGCTGCCCGCTGCCCAGGCCACCAGGCCGAACTCATCCGGCCCGACCAATAGCTCGCGAAATAACCACTTGCCGGTTCCGAGCCACCGTCTGCGAATCAACAAGGCGAGTTCGGCCGCTTCCCGCCAAACCGTTGCCTTGAGCGTGAAGCGTTCACCGGGATCGGCGACGTCCACCAAGTCGTCTAGCACGGCGGACAAGCTGTACGCCCGAACGCCAAGTTCCGCGGGGTCCGGATCCGCCGGGCCGTGATCGAGCACCCGACGAGAACCGTCGATCAGGTCACGAGCGGCTCGTCCACCGGTGAGTGCAATCCCTTCGCCGATCAACTTGTCGAGCACAGGTCGACGTCCTTCGCGTCCCTTGATGAGCCAGCTCTGTAGCGCATCGCGGCCGTAGACGAAGACCTCGACCAACTGGCCTTCGTAATCCGTGGTCTCGACGAACGAATCTGCTTTCCACTGCTCTGGAAGGACGACCAAGATGTCGAGATCGGAACTCTCCGTAGCGCGGCCAGTCGCGGCACTGCCGCCGAGGAACGAGGCCTCGGCGATCGGAAAGCGTTCCTCGACGAAGCGTTGGGCTCGAGCCCGAAAGTCGACCATGCAGCCATTCTCGGACATCCGCCCATCGGCAGCGGCGCTTCGACGTCAGCGCGATCTGATTGCGCGGCCTGCGTAACGGGCCCACAGTTCGGCGGCTTCTAGGGCGCGCAGCACCACATCAGGTATCGACGATCGCGCCCTCTGATGCAATACGCAAGCTACTAATACTGGACAGCCTGCGTATCAAGCCCGGGCGTATTCGATCGGTCGATCCGCTCTCAACACGGCAGGCCCGGTCGTTGGGGCGATGTGTAGGAACGGCTCGTCCACGCCGACCGCGCCATCCGTACTGGCACACTGGCGTGCCATGACCTCCGAAACGCGGACTGCCGAGCAGCAAGCGGACCACTACGACGCCTTCGCCGACGCGTACGCGAGGGCGAACGAGAACGGCCTGTTCAACAGGTGGTACGCCCGGCCGGCGGTCCTGGACCTGCTCGGTGACGTCGCCGGGCGTCGGATCTTAGACGCTGGCTGCGGGTCCGGGCCGCTCCTCGCCGACCTGAAGGAGCGGGGCGCGAGGGTGGCCGGGTTCGACGCGAGCACGGCGATGATCCGACTCGCCCGGGAGCGGCTCGGAGACGAGGTCGACCTGCAGGTGGCCGACCTGACCCAGTCGCTTCCGTACGACGAGGAGTCGTTCGACGACGCGTTGGCCGTGCTCGTGCTGCACTACCTCGAGGACTGGTCGCGGCCGCTGCTGGAGCTACGCCGGGTGCTGAAGCTCGGCGGTCGGCTGGTCGTGGTGGTCAACCACCCGGTCATCCCGCCGGTGATGTACCCGGAGGTGAACTACTTCGCGACCGTGCCGAACGAGGAGGAGTACGACTTCGACGGCGTCTCCGCGACACTAACGATCTGGTATCGGTCGCTGAGCGCGATGTCGGAGTCGTTCACCGCCGCAGGCTTTAGGATCTTGGCGATCAGCGAGCCGCCGGTGTCGCCCGATACGCCTCCTGAGCTGCTGCCGCCGAGCGAATCCGACCCCACCCGTTTTATCGGGTTCCTCTTCTTCGCCCTCGAGGCCGTCGCCTAGGTTCGCCCCTGAATCTCGGTTCCGGGCGCAGGGCGAGGAGCGGAGGGCCAACGCGCTTGCAATCGCGCCACGTGAGCGCGCTCGTGACGGTGAGACCTGCTGCCGCACGGCTCGTATTCTGGGGTCACTCCGCAGCCCTGGCGGCTGCCTCAATCTCGTCGCGGCGCTCCGCCCAGAAGGCTGGGTCGTGCTGCTTCTGGGCCATGGCCTCCGCGTCGGTTCCCACCGCTCCGTCGAGCGCTTCGCGCAGGATGTCGGCATGACCGGCGTGCCGACTCGTCTCGGCAAGCAGGTGGACGAGGATGTTGAACAGGGGCACCTCGGCGTCCTGCCACCAGCTCACGCGACCGGTGGCGTCCAGGGGGAGATCGCTCACAGTCGCGTCGCTGTGGTCCCACACTCGGCGGTAGCGCTCGACGATGTCGCTGCGGGATTCGTGCTCAGTCGCCCACATGTCGGCGAGTCGCTCTGCCTCGACGTCCCACCGAGGCAGAGGTTCAGGAAAGGGACGGCCGAAGACCTCGCCGAGGTACCTGGCCTCCCAAGTCGCCAAGTGCTTGACCAGACCCAACAGGTTGGTCCCGGTGACGGTCAGTGGGCGACGGATGTCGTACTCAGAGAGTCCGTCGAGTTTGGCGAGAATCGCCTCGCGCTCATGCTTGAGGTAACTGTGCAGGTTGGCCTTCGCGGCGTCCTCATTCATGGGACAGCACCCTGCCACTGGTAACTGCAAGTGACAGCACATCGCGCGTCAGCGGGCTTCAGCTTGACACGCAGCCCAGCCCGCTCTCGCTCACTCGCACTCGGCAAGAGCGGACGGACGGTCAGGGCGACTTGATGGAGCGCCCGGCGTAGCGAGCCCAGGGTTCGGCCGCCTTGTCGGCGTGCAGGAACGCGACCTGCGGGCTGTAGCCGAGCGCTTCCGCGACGAGGGAGGGTGGGCATTCGAGGACGAGTTCGCCGATGGCGCGGTTGCGGGCGGCGAGGAGGTTGACGCCCAGGTCGCGGAGCCGGTCCATCACGGTGTTGGGGTGCAGGTGCCGGCCGGCCAGCGTGCTGGGAAAGAGCCACGGGCTGTCGGGTCCGCCGCCCGTGCGGAGGTTCGGCCGAGCGGCGAGGTGTTCGCGCAGTAGGGACGCGAATGGCTCCGGGACGTCGGTCGGGTGCGAGCCGAGTGTGATGCTCATGCCGCTGTCACCGTCGTCGATGATGCTGGTCCGGAACGTGACGACCTTGACCAGCGGTTGGGCGTAGAGCAACAGGAGCATTGCGGCGACTCGGTAGGGAAGCGACTCGCTGGTGCCAGTCAGGAGCTCGTGGATCCAGGCGAGCCGCTGGTCCTGACTCAGAGACGGGCTGGACTTCGCCGATCGGTGCTGGACCGTGACCGTGGTGTTGAGGCGCGCCTTCCTCGCGACGACAAAGAAGGTTCTGATCGCACTGTGGGTCGTCGGTCCGGTCGCGAGCCACTCGTCGACATCCTGCTGTGTGCAGGTCGCGGCTGTGCGCTGGTAGGTCTCGTGGAGCCACACGAGGAACTTCACCGTTTCGGTGATCTCCTGCTTCGCGGAGTGGACTGGACCGCGAGTGGCTGCGCCAGCCCCGACCTTGGCCCTGATGCGCCGCAGGTGGTGCCACGTGGCGAAGTACTGGACCGGCTGGCGTACCTCATCGGGAAGCCCATCGAGCTTGCCTTCAATCCATTGCTCGAAGCGCGGCAGGTACGGGTCACGATGGGGGAGGAGACTGTGGTGCTGCATGAGCGCCCGGAGATGCTCGGCCGGCTTGCCGGGTACGGAGTCGAGTCCCTCGTGCGACGCAGCGATGGTGCCGTCACCGAGTCCGCGAAGCAGCTTTTGGACCTTGGCTGAGCGCTTCCAGACGAGGATCGACTCGGGCCTGTCCGAGGCGCAGAGAGCATCGACCAGGCCGAGCAGTGCGGGGTCGCTTGGCACGCCGCCGAGCAGCCCGTGAAGGTCGTCACGAAGAGCACAACGGACGCAGAGCCGTCCGCGATGGCGCGCTGCTTCGACGTCGCAGCGCTCGCAATGGAAGTCGACGGGGATCTCAGCGCAGGTCGAGCAGATCGGCTGGCCGTCGGCGGCGCGCAGGCCAGGCAGGAGCCGGTCTTGGTGGCACTCCGGGCAGGTCCCTCGCGTGTGTACGGCGTCGTAGTAGCAGATGTTGCAGAGTCGACCTTCTGGCCAGTTGGCGGCGAGTCGGGGGATGTTCCGGCCGCAGCGAGCACAGGGATCCTCGCGAGTGCTCGTCGCGCGAGGACGTCCCCGGACTGTCGAGCGAGGGGAGAGGCCGGTCGGCTTCGGATCCATCGATGCTGCTGAGCTACTCGTCGAGGATGTTGGCGCGCCGCGGCCGCACGCTGCGGTCGAGGGAGACGACGTTCGGTGGGGAAGCGGTGCCGGTCTTGCGCACGCGCGCATCGGTCGCTGTGGTGGTGAACAGGTCCGTCGACTCGCACTCGAAGATGTCGCACAGCGCCGCGATCATCATCAGCGAGACGCGCTCCGGCCGCTGGTTCACCAGCCGGTACACCTGAGGTCGAGAGAGACTGATGTCGCGTTCGGCCAGCAGAGGAATGAGATCCGTGGTGTTGTGCAGGCCACGGGCGGCCATCAGCTCGGCCAGGCGCCACGTGTAGTCGACTTTGCGCTTCATGATGTGCCGTCCTCGGTCTTCCGAGCCATAGCTTCCTTCACCGTACGGTCCAAAGCGGCCCTGAGCGTGGAACGCCGGAACTCATCGGAGACGAAGTGATAGATGCCTGTAGTTGCCCCGTGCTCATGACCCATCTGGTCCTGGACGAACCGTGGATCCCAACCGGCCTCGAGGAGGTGAGTGGCGTACGAGCGACGGAAGGAGTGGAGATCGAGACCATCGGAGAACCCCAACTCCTCGCGGTAGCGCCGGAGCCGGCGGATGAGCGTCGACTCGACGACCAGTCCGCCTCGTTCGCTGGGGAAGAGGTCCAAGGTGCCGGGATCACCGCGACCGTTGGCGAGCCAATCCTCGATGATGCCGGGTGTCCACCGCCAGACGGTGAGGACGCTGCGGGGCTTGTGCGGAGATGACCGTTTCGCTTTGCCGTAGCGGACCTTGCAGACGCCGAACGCGCCGAACTCTCGTGCGTGGGGGTTGCGAGCGAAGTCGACCGTTTGTAGGTGCCTCAACTCGTTGAACCGGAGCCCGTAGCCGTACGCGACCTTCATCATGACCGCGTCCCGGTAGGCGGCCTGCCAGCCCTTGCGGCCGGACTTACCGATTCGTTCAACCTCGTCGTCGGCGTGGTCAAAGAGCTCGCTGATCTCCTCACGGGTGTACGGACGCTTCTTCGGGCGGCCGTCGTACTCCTGGACGTGGGGAGCGGTGTTCCAGTCGAAGAACACCTGCGCCGGGTGGGTGCCGAAGAACCGCTCGCAGACGACGTCGAACCCGTAGTCGGGGTTGCTGATGTAGCTGGTGAAGGCCTGCAACGCGGAGTGGTAGCCGCGCAGCGTCGAGTGAGCAACGTGCTTGTGGGTGCGCAGGTCCGCCGAAAACTCCTCGACGTGCGCGGGCGTCCAGTTCCACGGGTCTTCATTGACATGGCTCATGAAGCGCTCCACCATCCGGAGCCGCTGGTCGATGGTCGCGAACTGCAGGTTGCGTGACAGTTGCTGGTTCCGCCAGCCCTCGAGCATCTTCTGGAGCACCTGCTCGTCGGGCCGGAGGACCGGCACCGACTCGACCAGGCGGACCCGACCGGAGCCATCAACTTGCATCGAATCCTCCCGAGAATCTGGTTTCATCCAGTGATTCCATGATGCATCCGATGAGACGCCATCCGTGTTTGCGCAGGTTAACGGCGTGTCGCGGTGGCCGCGCAACGCCTGATTCTTCCGCCGCCACGCACGGTTTGACGCCGTTACGACGACGCTCGGTGCTGCGTTTCCGCTGGTCAGAGCTGGGTTCAGTCCGGCCCGCGGGGCAGTGGGTCAGCCGCCCGCGATTGATTCATCCGATGCAATACGCAGACTAAAAAATGACATAATGTGGATTATCGGCGTTAAAGTCCGACGAGTCGAAACAGATGAGAGAACTCGTCGCACATTGGAATTGCGGGGTTTCTGCTGGTCAGACGCGGTTTCCATGGGGTGAGTTCGTCAGTGCTGCGGCTGCATCGCTGGGGTGTTTGCGCTGCTCAATGCGGGTTGCTCTCATTTAATGCGAGATTCTCGCGTATTGTCTGTGCTTGTGGAGCTTGTTCCTGGACGGATCCCTGACCATCTGCTCGACGACTCCGTCGGGCTCCTGCGTGCGGATGACCGCGTCTTCGAAGCGATGCTGGATCGCTGGCGCACGCAGCAGCTGGCGCGTGGGCTGACAACGGCACACATCAAGACGTCGTGCCGCGTGGTCACGAGGTTCCAGGAGCACGCCAACGAGTACCCATGGACCTGGCGCCCGCACCACTTCGAGGAGTTCCTCGCCGACCTTCGCTCCGGCGAGCGCCCTCTCAAGATCTCGACACTGCGGTCCTACACCACGGCCATCCGAGCGTTCACGAGTTACGTCAGCGACACGAGATACGGCTGGGTTGGGTTCTGCGAGCGCGTCTTCAACGACATCCCGGCACAGATCGTCTTCGACTGGAACAGTCCTCGTCACAGCACCGACGACGACGTACCAACGGGACGGCGCGCTCTGACTCTCAACGAGATGCAGAGCCTGTTCGACGCCGCTGATGACTTCGTCGACAGCGAGTACGCCAAGGGCTCCAAGCGCTGGCTCCCCGCCCTTCGTGATTCGACCGCGCTCAAGGTGGCCTATGCCTACGGTCTGCGACGACGCGAGCTCACTCGGCTCGAGTACGTCGACTTCGGCCCCAACCCAAAGGTTCCGGACTACGGGAACTTCGGCGCCATGCAGGTCCGCTGGGCCAAGGGCATGAAGGGGTCCGGGCCGCGGCGGCGCACCGTGCTGACGGTCCCGGAGTTCGACTGGGTGGTCGATCTGCTCAAGCACTGGATCTCCCCCGCGGGCCGCGAGCTGTTCGCCACCGCGGACCGGTCCAGGTCCCTGTGGCCGTCTGAGCGCGCCGGCGCTACCAGCCTGCGAACCTTCGAACGCGCGTTTGCACGGGCCCGTCAGCAGGCTGGCCTCCCCGATGAACTCACGCTCCACTGCCTAAGGCATTCCTACGTGACCCACTTGATCGAAGCCGACTACGACCCGTTCTTCGTCCAGCAGCAGGTCGGCCACCAGCACTCCTCGACAACCTCGCTCTACACGTCGGTCTCCTCGGACTTCAAGCAGAAGACCATTCAGCAGATGATCACCCGGCGCCTACAACTCGACCAGAAGGACGGCGACCACGTTGGCTGAACAACGACGAGTGAGCTATCACTGGCGACTGCGTCAGGTGATGGCCGAACACAACCTCTGGAAGACGACCGAGCTGGTTCCGCTGCTCAAGTCCCGCGGCGTCAACCTGTCGAATGCCCAGGTGCACCGGCTCGTTACCCAACCCCCCGAACGCATCCCCGCGCGGACCTTCGCGGCGCTGTGCGACATCTTGGACTGCACCCCCAACGACCTCTTCGAGCCCTACGTGGAAATGCGTGCCGCCGCGACAGCCAACGCCCCCAAACGGCCAGAAGACCTCGGCATCAAGCCCGGCAGCCCCATTGCCCGCCGGGTCCGGGTCGTCCCCGAGGAGCCCGACAGCTGATGGCACGGCCCAAGAAGCCAGGCGACCCAGCCGCCTGGCCGAATCCCTGCGCGCGCTGCAACCAGCACTACCAGCTCGTCGCACGCTGGCCCGACGGGCGGATCTGCGGCTACTGCTACCAGGCCGCCAAGCGCGAACGTGGCACCTGCCGGTGCGGACACACGGGCGTTCTTCCTGGAAGGATCGACGGGCATCCTGCTTGCCGCAGTTGCTCTGGTGTCAGGCTCAACATCGACTGCGTCAGCTGTGGTGCCGAAGCCGAGCTCTACCGCGCTGGCCGCTGCTTGCACTGCGAACTCAACCTGGTCGTCGACAACCTGCTCACCGATCCAGGCACCGGCAAAATCGCGCCGGAACTGGTCGCGATCAGCGAAGCAATGAAGAACATGAAGCGCGCCAACAGCGGGCTGACTTGGATCAAACAGGGCCACGTCCGCGAGTTCTTCGAGCAGTTGCGCGGCCACAGCGTCGTCACGCACGAACTCCTGGACACTCTCCCACCATCGCGAACGCGGGACTACGTCCGCGGCCTCCTCGTCGAGCACGGCGCAATCCCACGCAACGACCTCTACCGCGACCGCTTCAACGAATGGACCCCACGAGCCATCGATCGCCTGGACCATTCCGACGACCGGGACGTCATCACCCGCTTCATCCGCTGGCACATCCTGCGCCGCATGAACGAAGAAGGAGCCACCAGCCGCGGCACCTTCCTCCGATCGAAACAGACCGTCACCGTCGCCATCGACTTCCTCAGCTGGCTGCGCGCACGAGGAGTGCTCCTCGAAAACCTCGGCCAATCCGACCTGGACGAATGGCAAGCCAGCGGGCCCACGACCCGAGGAATCGCAAGCAGGTTCCTCGGGTGGGCGATCAAGTCCCGGCTCGTCCATCCGGACCTCCGGCTCACCCCTCATCGTCGCGGCACGAGCCCGAAGCTCGACGCGCAAGCGCAGACCCAGGCGATCGACGAGCACGTCCACAGCGCGAGGATGCCCGTCCGTCACCGCGCCATCGCGATCCTTCTCCTCGTCTTCGGCCAACCACTCGAGCGGCTCCTGGCCCTGACCTGGGACGACGTCACCATCGCCGACGACCTGGTGACCATCCGACTCGGTGGAACGGCTGACATCGAACTGCCCTCGCCCATCGACGAACCCTTCCGCCAGCTCGCTGCCGAGCCGGACAACCACCAGACCGCCGCCCACCCAGACAGCAACTGGGTCTTCCCTGGCTACTCCCCCGGCAGACACCTTGACCCCGGCTACATCGCCGGTCGATTGCGCACCACGGTCGGCGCCCGGGCCGCGCGCTTGGGCACCCTCCATGAACTCACCAAGCTCGGGCCAACCGCCATCATCGCCGAATTCCTGGGCTACTCCCCCGCCACGATCGAACTACATGCAAGAGGCTCAGCAGCCAACTACGCCAGCTACATCAAAGCCAGGCTCGACGACGCTCGTGGCTGATCGTTCAGCATCTCCGTCCGCTGCGCTTCGACGCGGGCAGTTGAGAGCGCGCGAGTTAATTCCCCAGGTCGGAGCCGCTGCTCGCAACAGAGGAGCTAGCCGGCCGCCGATTAGGCCTCGCCGGATCGTGACGATGCGCGATCACAGGCTCACGTCCTGCAATTATGGCATTGTGGGGAATGAGACCAGCGCGATCGATGTCCAGCGCGAAGTCGTCCTGAGGACGCCGAGATTGATCCTGACCTCATGGCTAGTCGACGACGTTCAGTCGTTGCACGAGGTGCACTCCGATCCAGAGACGATGGAATTCGTCCGCCATGGACGTCCTGAATCGCGCCGGGAGGTTGAACTACTGGTCGATCAGTACATGGCCGAGCATGCCGCCCGGGGGTGGACCAAGTGGCGCCTGGCGGACCTCGATGGCCAATTGGTGGGTAGGGCAGGCTTCGGTGGAACGCCCGAGATCCGTGGAATGAGCTACCTCATCCGCCGAAGCCGTTGGGGACTCGGGCTTGCCACTGAAATCGCCGAAGCCCTCGTGGGCTGGCACTTGTCGCACACAATTGCCGTTCCGCTCCGAGCCATCGTCGCCGTTGGTAACGACGCGAGCGCCAGAGTGCTGGAGAAGGTCGGCTTCGACGAGGCGGGGCAAGAAGACTTTGATGGCACTCCTTGCCGCGCATTCACGCATCCGGATACCGACTAGCCACACGGATACGCGCATTCGCTTGTCCAGATGCGGGCGCTCCACTCCCCACTCGCCCCAGCCATTTGAGAAGCCTCGCCCCATCGCGGACGGCCCTCGACTCGTCGCTCATCTACATGACGCTTCGCCAGCTAACTAGCGGGCGTAGCAGTAGATGCAAGTGCTCCCTTCTGGAGACGAGGAGCCGGTGTCTGCGGCGGGATCTTGCGGCCATCAGGACGAGAACCGGAGTCGTTCACAGGTTGAGCGATCAGTCGGCGAGAGCAAAGGATTCAGCGGTCTCCCACCGACCCGAGGGTTGTTCCACCAACAGGGTGACCGCCCGCGTGATCGCGTGGATGGGCAGATGAGGCTGCACCTTTCGCTCTGCAGCTCGCATCGCATCCATTCGCCCGCGATCAGCAATCGTCAGGTGCGGGACGACATCGTCGAATTGCCCCTCGTAGGGCGGGTGGTTCGGGAAGGCGTCGGCAACCATTCCGGTCAGGGATCTGAAGGCGGCCTCCGCGTCCGAAGCGAGCCACAGCACGTCGTTGCCGAACCACTCGGTACGCACGAACGAGTGCTGAAAGGTCGGCACGGTTCGAAACAAGGTGGCGAGCCTGAGCAGGACGTCGTGGGTGATCTCTTCGGACGGCGTGAACGGGAAGAGGACGGTTACGTGAGCGGGAACGCCGAGCTGTGCGACAGGATCGAGTTCATGCCGCAACTCGCCTACTGCGGGCTCGGCCTCCCCGACCAGGACGACCAGAGCACTGCGACTGCTAGCCATGGCGGCATGGTTCGACTCGGAGCGCCAGCCGTGGGAACTGCGTCCCGACAGACATCTCCCTACCTCCTTACATCAACGTAAGGCGCCATGGGGTGTCGTACAAGAGCGCGAGATCAGTACCGGTCAGGACAGAAGTCGACCTGCGTCGGCGGGGCCAGCGCCTCCTTGGACACGACCCGACGCGCGGACGCGTAGAGGCTCATCACGGCATCAGGCTCCTGCGCGTGCCCCTGGGTGATCGCGGTGAGGATGATGGCGGCCTCGGCCTCCATCGTGCGACCGTGATTGCGCGCCACCTCGCTCAGTCGGGTCTCGACGTCGGAGCCGAAGTCATGCGTCTCGAATGTCATCTGGATCACATCCTTCCGATCACCACGGTACTCGGACACCGACCCTGTGTCTGTTCCCTCCCCGGACCGCGGACGCACTCCACGACTTTGGCCGTCGTCAACGCCAGGCGCCGGACTGCCACTCGCGCACTTCGCGGGCGTACTCGTCGTCCGGTGGCGTCTGCGTCATCGCGGCGCGCACGGCTCGGAACCGATCTCGCCGGGATTCCTCCTGCGACAGCGCGTCGAGGTGCTCCTCCAGCGTCCGGTGGTGCGCCGCAGCCTGGGTCTCGAGGCGGTCGCGCAACTCGGTGGACACCGTGATGGTCGTCGCACCCATACCTTCAGTATGCCGACCTGCGGTGACCAAGCCACCGCCTCACGAGGACTCAGTCGAAGACGGACCAGCAGATGTCATTCCGTTTGGACTGGTCCTCGAGGACGAGGTCACGCACTGCCTCGGGTAGCCGAGCCCGCTGCCAGGCGCACTCAGCGAGGCGAGCGGACCCCCCTTCGTCAGGTGGCGCCGCTGCGACCGCCGCCTTGATCGCATAGGCCGCGGCGCCGAGGTCGTGCTCGGCGACGTGACCGACGCAGGCCGCCTGACCGGCCGCGTAGGCAGCGAACCTGGCCGCGCCGGTGAGGTCCCGGGCCGCTCCCATCGCGTGGCCACCGATGGCACGGGCCGTCATCATCGGCATCTCGTCGCGCGCCCAGGAGCGCGCTGCCGCAACGGCTTCGAGTGGCCGGGGGTCGTCGGGACGCTCCGCCTCGAAGAGGGGCAGCACGTGGTCGGCGCACTCGGCCGCCCACAGCGCGAGCAACTGGTGGTCCGCGTCGGTGAGCGTGCCGCCCCGCCGGATCGTGATCATCCGCGGATCGCGGATGGACGGCAGGATCACCGGTGGCCACGCGGGTCGTCCATACCGCCACACTAGGCGCATGGCCGAGCACCACCCCGCCCTCACCGCGCGGATGCGCGAGCAGTGGGACCTGCTCCCCGACCTCTACTCCCCCGTCGACCCGGACGTCACTCCGTACCGCTTCACGACGGATCCGCAGGTGGAGTCCGCACTCCCCCGCTGGATCGCTCCCCGCGCTCCCCTGCTCGCGCACGAGCCGATCATCGAGCTCATGCGGACCGCGACCTTCCTCGCGGACCCGGTGGCCGATGCCTACGCCGTGCGTGCGGGCGAGATCGGGCACCGGCAGGCGCTCGAGTTGCTCCGGCGGGCCTGTCGCGAAGGACTCGATGCGGTGCCCGAGGCACCCGCCGAGCTCGTGGCGATGATCCGCTCGATGGAGGCGACACCCAATTGGATTGACATGGGGCTCGTCGAGGAGGGCGCGCGGGAGTCCCGGATCCCCGCCGCCTACCTGACGCCGTACATCATCCGGGGCGTCTTCCTCGGCACCTTCACCAACACGTACTCGGCGCTGCCGATGGCCCTCACCGGGGCGCTCACGAGCCGCAGGGCGGCGCACCGGGTCCGTCAGACGTCCGCCTTCTTCACCGTGACGACACTGCCTGGGGCGTTGCGCCGCAACGGCGCCGGCTTCGAGGCGGCGGCGGTGGTGCGCCTCATGCACTCGTTGGTCAGGGTCGGTGCGTTGTCCGACGAAGGGGGCTGGGACACCTCCGTCCACGGCATGCCGGTCCCGCAGGTCGACCAGATGCCCGCCGGGATGGTCAACGTGTACCTCCTGGCCCGCAAGGTGCAGGCCACCGGCGGCACGGACTTCAACTCCCGGGAGCGCGCGGTGGTCGAGTTCACGCGCTACCGCTGCTTCCTTCTCGGGCTTCCCGAAGAACTCCTGCCCACGACCCCGGCGGACGTCATCCGGGTCTTCCATGGCCGAGGCGCATTGCTGCGTGATGACTTCGACGACGCCACCTGTGGACAGCTCGTGCGGTCGACGATCGAGACGACGCTCGCCCTCGACGACTCGATGTCCAGTCGGGTACGTGAGTCGCTCGAGCGGAGCTGGAGCAAGGTCGCCTTCTGCCGGGCCTTTGTCGACGGTGACCGTGAGCGGGCGACCGCGATGGGCGTGCACATCACCGCCGCCGACCGCGTCAGGGTCGGCGTCACCTCTCCCTTCGTCCTCGGGCGGATGGCCCTCGCCGTCGCGCTCGCCGGCAGGCCACGCCTCGGTCGCGTCATCGACCAGGTGACCATCCGAGTCCTGCGTAGGCGGCTCGCGGACTACGGCGCCGCGGACTGAGCTGGAGTCACGGCGGCGATCACGGCACGGATGCCCGGGCTGGCGTCCGAACTCGAGCGCCAGACCGCACGCACCTCCCGGCTGGGTGGGTCGCTGAGTGGCCGCAGGACGACCCCGGGTGGCGGCTGCGGTCGGGCCAGGCGGGGCACGAGGGCGAAGACATCACCTTCGGCGACGAGGGCCATCTGCGTGGAGAAGTCGTCAGCGGAGTGACGCACCTCTGGGATGTCTGTCCAAGCGAAGAGGTGCCTGAACCAGTCATGGCAGACGGTGCCCGGTGGGCTCGTCACCCAGACCTGGTCGCGGAGGTCACCACTCGAGAGAGACTCCCTGGCCGCGAGTGGGTGGGCCGCAGGGACCGCCACGTCACCCACGTCGACGTGGACCTGTGTGTGGCGCAACGATCGGGACATCGGCAGTGGCGCCCCGTCTGCGTCGTGGACGAGGGCGATGTCCATGAGGCCCGTATCGACGAGCTGCAGGGCACGGGCGGGATCCTCCTCGCCGATCCGCAACTCCAGCCGCGGGTGCTGTCGACGAAGTTGCTGCAGGACAGGAGCGAGCAGTCCCCGGATGGCCGTCGAGAAGGCGACGATCTCCACCGCCCCTTCGGCCGCACCCTCCGCCACCGACCGAGCAGCGTTGCGCGCTGCCTCGAGCGTCGCAAAGACGTCCGAGGAGGAGTCAACGAGCGCACGTCCAGCTGGAGTGAGGACCACTCCCCTGCCGGCCGGTGCAATGAGCGTCACCCCGACCTGTCGCTCCAACCGCTTGATCTGCTGGGAGACCGCAGAGGGCGTGAAACCGAGACTCTCGGCCGCACGGGCCAGCGTCCCGCGGGCGTGGACCTGCTGCAGTGCACGGAGCGCGACAACGTCAAGCATGCAGTGATGCTAATGAATACGGTCCAAAAACATGCGCTGGACGCACATGGTCTGGAGGGGCACGGTTGGACCCATGACGTCACCCGGGCCCCATCCTCGACCAGTCCTCGGTCGCACCCTCGTCGCCATGGTCACGCCGATGTCATCCGAGGGAGCGGTGAGCGGACCAGACGTCGATGCCCTCGTCGACCACCTCCTGGCAGGCGGTTGCGACGGCATCGTCGTGGCCGGCACGACGGGCGAGGCGCCCACCTTGAGTCTCGACGAGATGGGGGATCTTGTGCATCGGGTGACGACCCGAGTGAAGGGGGCAGCCCGGGTGATCGCGGGTGTCGGCACCAACGACACCGCCACGTCGGTCCGAGGCGCTCTCGTGGCAGCGGAGGCAGGCGCGGATGGGCTGCTGGTCGTCACGCCCTACTACTCCCGGCCCCAGCAGGCCGGCATCATCGCCCACTGCTGCGCTGTTGCCGACTCCACGGACCTGCCGGTGATGCTCTATGACGTGCCCGCGCGGACAGGCACCGCCTTGACTCCGGACACACTGACGCGGCTGGCCGAACACCCGCGGATCATCGCAGTCAAGGACGCGAAGGGAGATCTCTTCGAGGCCATGGAGGTCATGGCGGAGTGTTCGCTGGAGTACTACTGCGGGATCGACGAGCTCAACCTGCCCTACCTGGCGGCCGGAGCCATCGGTGTCGTCAGCGTCACCGCCAACGTGTGGCCGGACCGTGTGGCCGCGCTGGTCAACGCCATGAGCGCCCAGGACCTTGAGGACGCGCGGACCGTCAACCGAGAACTTTCGCCCATGACGAGGGCACTGATGCGTCCCGGGCCGGCTGCATGCACCGCGAAGGCCTCGCTCGCCGATGCAGGCATCATCGCTGATCCCTCCGTGCGCCTGCCCTTGGTGGCCGCTGGCACCCCATCCGTGAGGGTCGGTGCCACGTCGTCCATGAGCCGCAGGGCGTCGACCCGGACCGACGCGTCGACCCTGGTCAGAGCGACGTGACCGAGTCCTCGCGCAACTGGTCCAGATCCCCGTCCCAGCCAGTGCCCTCCATGGCGAGCATCTGCTCGCGGGTCAACCTCGAACCGACGAGACGTCGCAGGGCGTAGTCGACCGCCTCGTCGGGGGTCGACCGGCCGGAGCGGTGCATGGCTTGGCTGATCAGTTCGTCGTTGACGTCGATGTTGACGCGCCCCATACACCCAAGGTACGCCGTACTCGGCCCACAGGGTCGGCGTCACCGCCGATCCCGGACGAGCCGCGAGACCTCGACCTCGTAGCGGCTC
>NZ_BCSQ01000031.1 GCF_001570945.1 Janibacter anophelis NBRC 107843 | reverse complement strand
CAAGACGGCCGCAGGCGGCCTCCTCAGGGAGCGAAGGGGGACGCCGCAGGCGGCCTCCTCAGGGAGCGGATGGGCAAGACGGCCGCAGGCGGCCTCCTCAGGGAGCGGGCCGGACGTGGAACGTGGGCGGGGTCACGCGAGGCGCATCTGTCGCAGGTGAGCAAGCGCTTAGTAGCCTCAGAGGCGTCGGGTGGAACCACCCGGCTGCTCCTGCACCACGACAGAGAGGCCCACCGTGCCCCGCACTTCACGTGAGGTCGTCTTCGTCGACGGCGTTCGCACGCCGTTCGGCAAGGCCGGGGAGAAGGGCATGTACGCCCAGACCCGCGCCGACGACCTGGTCATCAACTGCATCCGCGAGCTCATGCGCCGCCACCCCGAGCTGCCGCCGGAGCGGGTCGAAGAGGTCGCCATCGCCGCGACGACCCAGATCGGCGACCAGGGACTGACCCTGGGCCGCATGGCCTCGCTCCTCTCGGGCCTGCCCAACACCACCCCCGGCTACTCCGTCGACCGCATGTGCGCCGGCGCGATGACCGCGGTCACCAACATCGCCGGCGCCATCTCCTTCGGCTCCATCGACGTCGCCGTCGCCGGTGGCGTCGAGCACATGGGCCGTCACCCCATGGGTGAGGGCGTCGACCCCAACCCGCGCGTCGTCGCCGAAAAGCTCGTCGACCCCTCCGCGCTCGTCATGGGCAAGACGGCCGAAAACCTGCACGACCGCTACCCGACGCTCACCAAGGAGCGCTCGGACGAGTTCGCGGTCAACAGCCAGCGCAAGCTCGCCCAGGCCTACGAGGACGGCAAGATCCAGCCCGACCTCGTCCCGACCGCCACCCGTCACGCCGACAAGGGCTGGGGGCTGGCCACCGCCGACGAGCCGCCGCGCCCGCAGACGACGCTCGAGTCCCTCAAGGGCCTGAAGACCCCCTTCCGCCCGCACGGCAACGTCACCGCCGGCAATGCGGCCGGCCTCAACGACGGCGCGACGGCCTGCATCCTCGCGGCCGAGGAGACCGCGCAGGAGCTCGGTCTGCCCGTCGGCATGCGTCTGGTCGAGTTCGCCTTCGTCGGCGTCGAGCCGGAGGTCATGGGTTACGGCCCGGTCCCCGCCGCCGAGAAGGCCCTGGCCAAGGCCGGCCTGACCATCGACGACATCGACCTCTTCGAGCTCAACGAGGCCTTCGCCGTGCAGGTGCTCGCCTTCCTCGAGCACTTCGGCATCGCCGACGACTCCGACAAGGTCAACCGCTACGGCGGTGCCATCGCGACCGGCCACCCGCTGGCTTCCTCCGGCGTGCGTCTGATGACCCAGCTGGCCCGCCAGTTCGCCGAGGACCCGAGCGTCCGCTACGGCATGACCGCCATGTGCATCGGCATCGGCATGGGTGGCGCCGTCATCTGGGAAAACCCGCACCACGCCGACTACGGCAAGGAGAACTGAGCATGAGCGAGCCCAAGCCCGAGGTCGTCACCCGCGCCCTCGTCCAGGACGTCCAGCTCCCCGCCGACGGCGGCACGCTGGCCCTCATCACGCTGGACAACGGCCACGACCACACCAAGCCCAACACCTTCGGCCTCGAGGGCATGGCCGGTCTGAGCGCCGCCGTCGCGACGCTGCAGCAGCGCGCGGAGGCCGGCGAGATCGTCGCCGTCGCCGTCACGGGCAAGCCCTTCATCTTCGCCGTCGGCGCCGACCTCTCCGGCGTCCCGGGCGTCGCCTCCCGTGAGCAGGCCCTCGAGATCGCCCGCGCCGGCCACGCCGCCTACGCGGCGGTCATGGACCTGCCAGTGCCGACCTTCGCCTTCGTCAACGGCGCGGCGATGGGCGGTGGCGTCGAACTGTCGCTGGCCTGCGACTACCGCACGATGAGCAAGGCCGTGCCGGCCATCGCGCTGCCCGAGGTCTTCCTCGGTCTCGTGCCCGGCTGGGGCGGCTGCTACCTGCTCCCCCGCCTCGTCGGCCCGGAGAAGGCCCTCAAGGTCATCGTCGAGAACCCGCTCAACACCAACCGGATGCTGAACGGCCCGGCCGCGGCGAAGCTCGGCCTCGCCGACGCGCTCCTCGACGGCGCCGACTTCCTCGAGCAGTCGATCATCTGGGCGGCTGGAGTCCTCACCGGCGAGACGAAGGTCGAGCGCGAGCCGGTGAGCGACGACGCCGCCGTCTGGGAGGCCGCCGCCGCGGCCGCCACGCAGCTGGCCGACGCGAAGACCGCGGGGAAGTCCCCTTCGCCCTACCGGGCCATCGAGCTCGTCACGGCCGCGCGCACCGCTGAGCGCGACGCCGCCTTCGCCGCCGAGGACGAGGCCCTGGCTGACCTCCTCATGGGTGACGAGCTGCGCGCCGGCCTGTACTCCTTCGACCTCGTGCAGAAGCGCGCGAAGCGACCGGCGGGTGCCCCCGACAAGTCGCTGGCCCGCCCGGTCGGCAAGGTCGGCATCGTCGGCGCCGGTCTCATGGCCAGCCAGCTGGCGATGCTCTTCATCCGCTCGCTCAAGGTGCCGGTCATCATGACCGACCTCGACCAGGAGCGCGTGGACAAGGGCGTCGCCTACGTCCACGGCGAGATCGACAAGTCCCTCGCCAAGGGCAAGATCACCCAGGACAAGGCCAACCAGCTCAAGGCCCTCATCACCGGCTCCACGAGCAAGGAGGGCTTCGCCGACGCGGACTTCGTCATCGAGGCCGTCTTCGAGGAGATGGGCGTCAAGAAGAAGGTCTGGGCCGAGGTCGAGCAGGTCGTCACGCCCGAGTGCGTGCTCGCCTCCAACACCTCGTCGCTGTCGATCACCGAGATGGCGTCAGACCTGGAGCACCCGGAGCGGGTCGTGGGCTTCCACTTCTTCAACCCGGTGGCCGTCATGCCGCTGCTCGAGATCATCCCGGGCGAGCGGACGGACGACGCGGCGCTCGCGACGGCCTTCGCCACCGGCAAGGGCCTGAAGAAGACCTGCATCCTCGTCAAGGACAGCCCCTCCTTCATCGCCAACCGACTGCTCGGCCGCTTCATGGGCGAGTTCTCCAAGATCGTCGACGAGGGCACTGCGGTCGAGGTCGCAAACGAGGGCATCGCGGGCCTGGCCCCGATGCCGCCGCTGGTCCTCGTCGGGCTCGTCGGCCCGGCGATCGCGCTGCACAACAGCGAGACGCTGCACCGTGAGCTCGGCGAGCGCTTCTACGTCTCGCCCAACCTCAAGGCGCTCGTCGAGGCCGGTAAGCGCTCCTACGACGACGAAGGTGTGGCCGAGCTGCTCACCGCCCCCGAGTCGCCGGTTGAGCTGACCGCGCAGCAGGTCCGTGAGCGGGTCCTCGGCGTCCTCGCCGAGGAGGTGCGCACGATGCTCGACGACGGTGTCGCACAGGCCCCGATGGACATCGACCTCGCGATGATCACCGGCGCCGGCTTCCAATTCTGGAACGGTGGCCTCACGCCGCTCCTGGACCGTGAGGGCGTCTCGGAGAAGGTCACCGGGCAGCGCTTCCTGCCGAAGGGTGTGGCCAGCGTCCCGGCCTGATGCGTTGGCAGCATGACGAGGCCTGACCGGCTTCCGACATGTCGAAGGGGAGGTCCCGACGACGACCTTCGCTTCTCGTGGTCCTCGCAACTCCTGCGTCCGAGGAGTTGCGAGGACCACGGTCGTTTCGACGTGAAGAAGGGCCGAGGGGCCTGGCGGTGACCAGCGATCTTCAGGATTGCACTGCGCCGATACCGACCGGCTCGTAGCTCACCTGCAATCACTCGTGGACGCCGGGAACACCGTGGTCATGGTCGAGCTCGACATGCGAGTCATCGCACAGTCCGATCACGTCATCGATCTCGGGCCCGGTGCTGGGGGCGACGGCGGACAGGTCGTCGCGGCTGGCACTCCAGCAGAGGTCGCTGGTTCGTCCACGAGCGCTTCGGCACGTTATCTGGCCACTGCGCTCGAAGAGGCTGCTGCCGTCTCGAGGGTGGACACCGTCGTTGCCTGAGGCAGCTGCGCGTGTGATGACATCTCGCTCCGGTCTGTCGTGACGTCGGTGGCGACGAAGTGGTGGTGGTATGAGGTGAGTCGGGAAGGACCGCAACGATCCCGGCCTCCCATGCCAGGATGGCGGAATCCGCAGCAGGCGAAGGCGGCGATCGCGCTGACCGGCGACACGCGGGGAACGACGACGGGCGGCACCTATCTCATATATGGGTTACCGTGGTTGGTATGTCTGATGACTACCTCGCCCGGATCGGCACGACGATCAAGGAGGCGCGTCACCGCGCTGGCCTGTCCCAAGCCGACCTCGCCACCAAGCTCGAGACGAGCCAGAGCGCCGTCGCGCGCATCGAGGCCGGGGGGCAGAACCTCACCCTCGACAACCTCGCCCGCATCAGCGAGGCCCTCGACACCGAGCTGGTCGCCCTGACCCGCACGTCGAGCAGCGGCGCCGTCCACCTGAAGATCGAGGGCGGTCGCACCCTCTCCGGCGCCATCGACGTCAAGACGAGCAAGAACGCTGCCGTCGCGCTGCTGTGCGCCTCCCTGCTCAACCGGGGCCGCACCACGCTGCGCAACCTCGCGCGCATCGAGGAGGTCAACCGCATCCTCGAGGTGCTCGACTCCATCGGGGTCAAGACCCGGTGGCTGCCCGACAGCGCTGACCTGGAGATCATTCCGCCGGAGCGGATCGACCTCGACGGCATGGACGAGGCCGCGGCCCGCCGCACCCGCACCGTCATCATGTTCCTCGGGCCGCTGCTGCACGAGTTCGACAACTTCCGCCTGCCCTACGCCGGCGGCTGCGACCTCGGCACGCGCACCGTCGAGCCGCACATGACTTCCCTGACGCACTTCGGCCTGGACGTCACCGCCACGCAGGGCTGGTACGAGGCCAAGGTCACCGGCCAGGACGCCGCCGACAAGACGATCATCCTGACCGAGCGCGGCGACACCGTGACGGAGAACGCGCTGATGGCCGCGGCCCGGCACCCGGGCCGCACGACGATCCGCAATGCCTCCCCCAACTACATGGTCCAGGACCTGTGCTTCTTCCTCGAGAAGCTCGGCGTCCAGGTCCAGGGCATTGGCACCACGACCCTCGAGGTCGTCGGCCGGGAGCACATCGACGTCGACGTCGAGTACTCCCCCAGCGAGGACCCGATCGAGGCGATGAGCCTGATCGCCGCGGCGGTCGTCACCAAGTCCGAGATCACCATCCGACGCTCCCCCATCGAGTTCCTCGAGATCGAGCTCGCGACGCTCGCCGGCATGGGCATGCAGTACTCGCTCTCCGAGGAGTACCTCGCCCACAACGGCCGCACGCGACTGGTCGACATCACGACCCACCCCGGGCCGCTCAAGGCGCCGATCGACAAGATCCACCCGATGCCCTTCCCGGGGCTGAACATCGACAACCTGCCCTTCTTCGCGCTCATCGCCGCCTGCGCCGAGGGGACGACGACGATCCACGACTGGGTCTACGACAACCGGGCGATCTACCTGACCGAGCTGAACAAGATCGGCGGCAAGGTCACGCTGATGGACCCCCACCGCGTCCTCGTCGAGGGCCCCAACCGCTGGCGCGCCAACGAGGTCACCTGCCCGCCGGCGTTGCGTCCGGGCGTCGTCGTCCTGCTGGCGATGCTCGCCGCGCCGGGCACGTCGTACCTGCGCAACGTGTACGTCATCCACCGCGGCTACGAGGACCTCGCCGAGCGCCTCAACGCGCTGGGTGCGAGCGTGCAGCCCTTCCGCGACATCGGCTGACGACCCGAGCGCACGAGGAGAGGGCCCCACCGGATCACCGGTGGGGCCCTCCCTTCGTCACAACGCCCGAGGAGATCGCGGTGACCCGTCAGAGGTGCGCGCGCACCCGCTCGACGATCGGGTCGGGAGCCAGCCCCACGCTCTCGAGCACCTGTGCCCGGGAGGCGTGGTCGATGAACTGCTTGGGCAGGCCGAAGCGGTGCACGGGCACGGCCACGCCCGCCTCGTCGAGCGCGCGGGCGACCTCGCCACCGACACCGCCGGCGACATTGTTGTCCTCAATGACCGCCACGCGACCGGCGCGGCGCGACAGCTCGACGAGCGCCTCGGGCACGGGCAGGACCCACCGGGGGTCGACGACGAGGGTCGGGTGCCCCTCGGCGGCCAACTTCTCGGCGACGGTCGTCGCGGTCGCGGCCATGGCACCGACGGCGACGACGAGGACCTCGGGGTCGACCTCGGGGTCACCGGCGAGCACGTCGAGGCCGTCGATCGTGGCCGTGGCCTCGATCGGCTCCGCGACGCTGCCCTTGGGGAAGCGGATGACGGTGGGTGCGTCGTCGACCTCGACGGCCTCGCGCAGCGCCAGCCGGATCTGGTGCCCGTCGCGCGGGGCGGCCAGGCGCAGTCCCGGGACGAGGGCAACGAGGGACATGTCCCACATGCCGTGGTGGCTCGCGCCGTCCGGCCCGGTGACGCCCGAGCGGTCGAGCACGAAGGTCACGCCGGCCTTGTGCATCGCGCAGTCCATGAGCAGCTGGTCGAAGGCGCGGTTCAAGAAGGTCGCGTAGATCGCGACGACGGGGTGCATGCCGGCGAAGGCGAGCCCGGCGGCCATCGTCGTCGCGTGCTGCTCGGCGATGCCCACGTCGAAGATCCGGTCGGGATGGGCGTCGGCGAAGGGTTGCAGCCCCACCGGCATCATCATCGCCGCGGTGATCGCGACGACGTCGGGGCGTCGCTCCCCCAGCGCGAGCATCTCGTCGCTGAACTCGTCGGTCCAGGAGCGCCCGGAGATCTCCAGCGGCAGGCCGGTCTCGGGGTTGATCTTGCCGACGGCGTGGAACTGGTCGGCGACGTCGTTGCACGCGTGCTCGTAGCCGCGCCCCTTCTGCGTGATGACGTGCACGAGCACCGGGCCGCCGAAGGCGCGGGCCCGACGCAGCGCCTGCTCGACGCTCGTCTCGTCGTGGCCGTCGACCGGTCCGACGTACTTGATGCCGAGGTCCTCGAACATCCCCTGCGGGGCCCAGAAGTCCTTGGCGCCCTTCTTCATCGAGTGGAAGGCCTGGTAGGCGGCCCGACCGACGACGGGCGTGCGGTTGAGCTTGTCCTTGCCCCAGTCGAGCACCTGCTCGTACTGACGGTTGGTGCGCAGCATCGCGAGGTGGTCGGCGAGCCCGCCGATCGTCGGCGCGTAGGAGCGCTCGTTGTCGTTGACGATGATGACGAGAGGCAGGTCCTTGTCGGCGGCGATGTTGTTGAGCGCCTCCCAGGCCATGCCGCCGGTCAGGGCGCCGTCGCCGATGACGGCGACCGCGTGCCGCTCCTCGCCGCGCAGGCGGTAGCCCTTGGCGATGCCCTCGGCCCACGACAGGGAGGTTGACGCGTGGCTGTTCTCCACGACGTCGTGGGGCGACTCCGCGCGGCTCGGGTACCCCGACATCCCGCCGCGGGTGCGCAGCCCGCCGAAGTCCTGTCGACCCGTGAGCAGCTTGTGCACGTAGGACTGGTGGCCGGTGTCGAAGACGACCGTGTCACTCGGGCTGTCGAAGACGCGGTGCAGCGCGATCGTCAGCTCGACGACCCCGAGGTTGGGCCCGAGGTGTCCGCCGCTGCGGGAGACCTCGGCGACGAGGAAGGCTCGGATCTCCTCCGCGAGGGTCTCGAGCTGCTCTGCGGGCAGGCGCTTGAGGTCGGCGGGTGAGGTGATCGTCTCGAGGACTGCCACGCTGGGCTTCCTTCCAAGGGTCGGGGACCGCACGAGTCTACGTCCGCAGCACTGGGAAGTGGCTGTGACCTACCCAGCCTGTCACCACGTCGGACGAAGGGGGTCACAGCCGGTCGACGAAGACGCTCCCGTCGAGCGCCTCCCGGATGAGCAGGATGCTCCGCTGCGCGGACCGCAGCCGCAGGCCCTCGTGCTCGAGCGCCACGAGCAGGGCGTCGATCGTGCCCTCGGGCAACGACTCCGCCAGGTCGACGCGCACCGTCCGGTATGCCTGCCGCATCGCGTCGACCTGCGCCGCGACGTGCAGGTCGGCGAGCCAGGCCAGCGCGGCCGGGTGCCGACGCAGCACCGCATGCCCGCGGTAGTCGGGCGGGCACAGGTCGAGCAGCCACGAGACCGCCGCCGACTGCCACCCCCGCACCGCGGGTGGTGGCACGCGGTCCGGCCACCCAGGGGGTCCCCCCTTCGCCCCGGCCGCAGCGGTCCGCGCCCCCGGCGACCCGGGCAGCGCCGTCCGCACCGGCGGACGGGAGGTCTGGTCGAACATGTGTTCGAGTGTACGTCGCCGCGGCGACGGCCCACCACCCCGCGCATCTCCCTAGGGAAATGCGAACGACAGGGACGGCACGACGAAGGGGGCCGCCCACCGGATGGTGGACGACCCCCTTCGCGCACGCTCCCCGAGGAGGCGCGCCAGCGCCGTCTCGCAGGAGAGGTCAGCCGACGAGCGACCGCAGCACGTACTGCAGGATGCCGCCGTTGCGGTAGTAGTCCGCCTCGCCGGGGGTGTCGATGCGCACGACCGCGTCGAACTCAACGACCTCCCCACCGTCCTTGGTCGCCGTGACCTTGACCGTCTTGGGCGTCGAGCCGTTGTTGAGCTCGGTGATGCCCGCGATGTCGAAGGTCTCCGTGCCGTCCAGGCCGAGCGACTCCGCGCTCTGCCCCTCGGGGAACTGGAGCGGGACGACGCCCATGCCGATGAGGTTGGAGCGGTGGATGCGCTCGTAGGACTGCGCGATGACGGCCCGGACGCCCAGCAGCGCGGTGCCCTTGGCCGCCCAGTCACGCGACGAACCCGAGCCGTACTCCTTGCCCGCGAGGACGACGAGCGGGATGCCGGCCTCGATGTACTTCTCCGACGCCTCGAAGATCGTCGTCTGCTCGCCACCATTGGTGAAGTCGCGGGTGAAGCCACCCTCGACACCGTCGAGCAGCAGGTTCTTCAGTCGGATGTTGGCGAAGGTGCCGCGGATCATCACCTCGTGGTTGCCACGGCGCGAGCCGTAGGAGTTGAAGTCCTTGCGCTCCACACCGTGCTCGGCGAGGTAGACGCCCGCCGGGCTGTCGGCCTTGATCGCGCCGGCCGGGCTGATGTGGTCGGTGGTCACCGAGTCACCGAGCAGCGCGAGGACGCGGGCACCGGAGATGTCCTGGACCTCGTCGAGCTCCATCGTCATGCCCTCGAAGTACGGGGGCTTGCGCACGTAGGTCGACTCCTGGGCCCACTCGAAGGTGTTGCCCTCGGGCGTCTCGAGCGAGGTCCAGCGCTCGTCACCGGCGAAGACGTCGGCGTACTTCTCGACGAACATCTCCTGGTTGACGGCCTCGTCGATGACGGACTGGACGTCGGCCGGGGCCGGCCAGATGTCCTTGAGGAAGACGTCGTTGCCGTCGGTGTCCTGGCCCAGCGCCTCGGACTCGAAGTCGAAGTCCATCGTGCCGGCGAGGGCGTAGGCGATGACGAGGGGCGGCGACGCGAGGTAGTTCATCTTCACGTCGGGGTTGATGCGCCCCTCGAAGTTGCGGTTGCCGGACAGCACCGAGGTCACGGCGAGGTCGTTGGCGTTGACCGCCTGCGAGACCTCCTCGATGATCGGGCCGGAGTTGCCGATGCAGGTGGTGCAGCCGTAGCCGACGAGGTGGTAGCCGAGCTTCTCGAGGTAGGGCCACATGCCGGCCTTCTCGTAGTACGACGTGACGACCTTGGACCCGGGGGCCATGGAGGTCTTGACCCACGGCTTGACCTGCAGGCCGCGCTCGACGGCGTTCTTGGCGAGCATCGCGGCCGCCATCATCACCGACGGGTTGGACGTGTTGGTGCAGCTGGTGATCGAGGCGATGACGACGTGGCCGTGGTCGACCTCGACCTCGGCGCCGTCGATGACGACCTTGGCCGGGTTGGAGGCGCGGTCACCGTTGGCGCGCGGCTCGGAGTGCTCCGGCCGGCCGGCGGCCTCGGACGCCTCGTGCGCGTCGTGGCTCGGGGCGTCGGACGCCGGGAAGGTGTCGCGCAGCTCCTGGTCGACCGAGGACTTCTCGATGCCGTTGCCGTCGACGACGTAGTTCTTCAGGTCGCCGCGGAACTGCTCCTTGGCCTTGCTGACCTCGATGCGGTCCTGGGGACGCTTCGGGCCGGCGATCGAGGGCACGACCGTGGACAGGTCGAGCTCGAGGTACTCGGAGAAGCGCGGCTCGACGGCCGGGTCGAGCCACATGCCCTGGGCCTTGGCGTAGGCCTCGACGAGCGCGACCTGCTGCTCGGAGCGACCGGTGAGGCGCAGGTACTCGAGGGTGACGTCGTCGATGGGGAACATCGCGGCGGTGGAGCCGAACTCGGGGCTCATGTTGCCGATCGTCGCGCGGTTGGCCAGCGGCACCTCGGCGACGCCCTCGCCGTAGAACTCGACGAACTTGCCGACCACACCGTGGTCGCGCAGCATCTCGGTGATCGTCAGCACGACGTCGGTCGCGGTCGCGCCGGCCGGGATCGCCCCGGAGAGCTTGAAGCCGACGACGCGCGGGATGAGCATGGAGACCGGCTGGCCGAGCATCGCGGCCTCGGCCTCGATGCCGCCGACGCCCCAGCCCAGGACGCCCAGGCCGTTCTCCATCGTCGTGTGCGAGTCGGTGCCGACGCAGGTGTCGGGGTAGGCGACGCCGTCGCGGGTCATCGTGACGCGGGCCAGGTGCTCGATGTTGACCTGGTGGACGATGCCGGTGCCCGGGGGGACGACCTTGAAGTCGTCGAAGGCGGTCTGGCCCCAGCGCAGGAACTGGTAGCGCTCGTTGTTGCGCTCGTACTCGAGGTCGACGTTGTGCGCGAAGGCGCCGGCGGTGCCGAACTCGTCGATCTGCACGGAGTGGTCGATGACCAGCTCGGCGGGGGCGAGCGGGTTGATCTTCGTCGGGTCGCCACCGAGCTCGGCGACGGCCTCGCGCATCGTGGCGAGGTCGACGACGCAGGGGACGCCGGTGAAGTCCTGCATGATCACGCGGGCGGGCGTGAACTGGATCTCGGTGCTCGGCTGGGCGTCCTTGTCCCAGGAGCCGAGCGCGGTGATGTGATCGGCGGTGACGTTCTCGCCGTCCTCGGTGCGCAGCTGGTTCTCGAGCAGCACCTTGAGGCTGTAGGGCAGGTCCGCGGATCCCTCGACCTTGTCGATCCGGTAGATCTCGTAGGACTCGTCACCGACGGTGAGCTGGTCCTTGGCGTTGAAGGTGTTCGCACTGGCCACAGTCGACTCCTCTGTTGGTTATCTTGACGTCAAGATAAAACTATCACAGCCGGTGACGCCCGGTCCTCCGGCCCGTTCCCCCGCCACTCTTCCCCAAAACGTGCGCCACGTCACGGGCGCGCGTCCTCCCCCTTCGGCTCGAAGGTCGCCACGCACTCGACGTGGTGCGTCATGGGGAAGGCGTCCAGGGCCCGCAGGCCCGTCAGGTCGTACCCGAGCCCGGTCAGGTAGCCGGTGTCCCGGGCGAGCGCCGCCGGGTCGCAGGCGACGTACACCAGGCGCCGGGGACGAAGGGAGGTCAGCGCCTCCACGACCCCGCGGCCCGCCCCGGTGCGGGGTGGATCGAGGACGACGACGTCGGCGCTCGGGGGCAGCAGGTCGGAGCGGGCGGGGCGACGCGGGCCGCGACGGCGCCCCCTGCGCGGGACACCGAAGAGGTCGTCGACCCGACCGCAGACGACGAGTGCCTGCGGGGTCGCCGCGAGGTTGTCGCGCAGGTGCTCGGTCGCGCGACGGTCGGACTCGACCGCGATCAGCTGGCCGTCGGGGCCGACCGCCTCGGCGAGCGGGACGGACAGCAGGCCCACACCGGAGTACAGGTCGAGGACCCGCTCCCCCGGACGCACGTCAGCGGCGGCCAGGACGGCGCCGACGAACGCGCGCGGGGCATCGCGGTGCACCTGCCAGAATCCCCGGGCGTCCACACCCAGTACCCGCTCCCCCGCCGGCGTCGCGACCCGCTCGGTGATGGCGATCGGCGGGGTGGGCTCCTCGGTGGGGACCTCGACGACGACGGTGTCCGCCTCCGCGGACGGGACCACGATGTCGAGGGCGCTGATGCCGTCGAGCTCGCCGCGGGTGCGCTCCACGTCGGCGAGGGTCTCCACGAGCGCCTCGTCGATCTCGGGCACGGCGATCGGGCACCCGGTGACCGGCACGACCTCGTGGCTGCGGTGCCGGCGCAGGCCGACCCGACCGTCCACCACGGCGAACTCGACCCGGGTGCGGTAGCGCAGCCCGTCCTCGTCGTCGAGCGGTTCGACGAGGACCTCGCGCTCGATGCCGGCGAGCCGCTGCAGCTGCTCGGCGACGACGTCGGCCTTCAGCCGGCGCTGGTGCTCGGTGCTCACGTGCTGGAAGTCGCAGCCGCCGCACCTGCCGGGCCCGGCGACGGGACACCGCACCGGCACGCGGTCCGGGGAGGCGGTGAGGACCTCGACGGCGTCCGCCCGCAGGAATCGGTCACCGGGACCCCCTTCGGTGATCCGGGCGCGCACCCGCTCGCCGGGCAGGGTGTGCCTTACGAAGAGCACCCGGCCCTCGTGGCGGGCCACGCAGTGCCCGCCGTGCGCGATGGGGCCGACCTCCACGTCGACCTCGTCGCCCACCGTCAGTTCGTCCGCCTCCGGACCCGTCATGCTCCACCTCGTCGTACGTCGCCGGCCACGGGGCCGTCCATGCGTTCCTCGGCACCGGCCGAGCTGGCCAGCTGCCACGGCACCGAGGAGACCATGACCCCCGGTGTGAAGATCAGGCGGCTGCGCAGCCGCAGCGCCGACTGGTTGTGCAGCGCCTGCTCCCACCAGTGGCCGAGCACGTACTGCGGGATGTAGACGACGACGAGGTCCCGTGGGTTGCCGGAGCGGATCGACTTGACGTAGTCGACGACCGGCCGGGTGATCTCGCGGTAGGGCGAGTCCAGCGCCTTGAGCGGCACGGGGATCCCCCGCCGGTCCCACTCCTCCTGCAGCGCGCGGGTCGCCTCCGGGTCGACGTCGACCGTGACCGCCTCGAGCCTGGAGGGACGCGTCGCCGTGGCGTAGGCGAGGGCCCGCAGAGCGGGGCGGTGGATCGTGCTCACGAGGACGATCGCGTGGACCCGCGAAGGGAGCAGCTGGTGCCGGGTGTCGTCTTCGGCCACCGCGAGCTCGTCACTGACATGCTGGTAGTGGCGGCTGATCGCCCCCATGAGGACGAAGAGGGCGGCCATGGCGGCGATCGCGAAGCCCGCACCGTGGGTGAACTTCGTGAGGATGACGACGACGAGGACGGTGCCGGACATCACCGCGCCCACGGCGTTGATCGCGCGACGGCGCATCATCCCGCGCTGGGCCGAGCGGTCCTTCTCCACGGCCAGGTGCCGGTTCCAGTGCCGCACCATGCCGATCTGGCTCAGGGTGAAGGAGACGAAGACCCCGACGATGTACAGCTGGATGAGGCGGGTGACGCTGGCGTCGAAGATCACGACGAGCAGGCCCGCCGCACCGGCGAGCAGCAGGATGCCGTTGGAGAAGGCCAGCCGGTCACCGCGGGTGTGCAGCTGGCGCGGCAGGTAGCCGTCGCGCGCCAGGATCGAGCCGAGGACGGGGAATCCGTTGAAGGCGGTGTTGGCCGCGAGCACGAGGATCAGGCCGGTGACGATCGCGACGACGACGACACCGGCGGGGAACCCCTCGAAGACCGCCCCGGCGACCTGTGCCATGACCGTGTGCTGGACGTACTCCTCGCCGACGGGCACGCCGTCGCGCAGCAGCTGCTGCGCCGGGTCGTCGGCGATCTTGACGCCGGTCCACGTGGCGAGCGCGATCATCGACATGAGCATCGTGATTGACACGGCACCCATGAGCAGCAGCGTGGTCGCGGCGTTCTTGCTCTTGGGCTTGCGGAAGGCCGGGACGCCGTTGCTGATCGCCTCGACACCGGTGAGGGCCGCTGCGCCGGAACTGAACGCGCGCAGCAGCAGGAAGGCCATGGCGAGCGTGCCGAGCTGCTCCATGCCGGGCTCCGGCGCGAGCGTCAGCGAGGCGCTCTCGGCCGAGGGCAGGTGCCCGGTCGTGCGGCGCACGATCCCCACGAGCGCCATGCCGAGCACCGCGAACATGAAGAGGTACGTGGGGATCGCGAAGGCCTTGCCGGACTCGCGGACCCCACGCAGGTTCATCGCCGTGAGCGCGGCGATGAGGGCGATCGCGGCGAGGACCTCGTTCCCCCGGATCCAGGGGAAGGCGGCCGCGGCGTTCTGCACCCCGGACGAGATCGACACGGCGACCGTGAGCACGTAGTCGACGAGCAGCGCGCTGGCGACGGTCAGGCCCGCCTTGGGCCCGAGGTTGGTGCTGGCGATCTCGTAGTCACCACCCCCCGAGGGGTAGGCGTGCACGTTCTGCCGGTAGCTGGCGACGACGACTGCCATGACCGCGACGACGGCGAGCGCGACGGGCCACGAGTGGGTCATCGCGAGCGCACCGCCGGCGAGGCCGAGGGTCAGCAGGATCTCGTCGGGGGCGTAGGCGACGGAGCTGAGGGCGTCACTGGCGAAGACGGGCAACGCCAGGCGCTTGGGGAGCAACGTCTCGCCGAGACGGTCGCTGCGCATCGCACGTCCGACGAGGACGCGCTTGATGAGTCGTCCGGAAGACACCACGCGAGTGTAGGCCTGCTCGAGGAGGGGTACCGTCTGAGCCGTGCACTTCGTCATCATGGGCTGCGGGCGCGTCGGCGCCTCCCTCGCCCGCTCGCTCGAGCGCATCGGCCACGACGTCGCCGTCGTCGACCAGGACCCCGCCGCCTTCCGTCGGCTCGGCAGCGAGTTCAACGGCCGCCGCGTCGCGGGTGTGGGCTTCGACCGGGACACCCTCGAGCAGGCCGGCATCCGGGACGCCTACGCCTTCGCCGCCGTCTCCAGCGGTGACAACTCCAACATCCTCGCGGCGCGGGTGGCGCGCGAGACCTTCGGCGTCGAGCACGTCGTCGCCCGCATCTACGACCCGGACCGCGCGCAGGTCTACCAGCGGCTGGGCATCCCCACCGTCGCGACGGTGCGCTGGACGGCCGACCAGGTCCTGCGCCGCCTGCTCCCCCAGGGTGAGGCGACCGAGATGACCGACGCCTCGGGCAAGCTCGTCGTCTCCGAGATCCAGGTCTCACCGGCCTGGGTCGGCCACCGCCTCACGGCGATGGAGGAGGCGACCGGGGCCCGGGTCGCCTACGTGACCCGGCTCGGCGAGGGCATCCTGCCCGGCCCGGAGACGGTCCACCAGGAGGGCGACCTCGTCCACCTCGTCATCCGTCGCGAGAGCATCCCCGACGTCGAGCGGATCCTCGACGGCCAGCCACCGCAGGAGGTCTGAGCGTGCGCGTCGCCATCATCGGAGCCGGCTCGGTCGGTCGGTCCATCGCCCAGGAGTTGCTGCAGAACGAGCACTCCGTCCTGCTCATCGACAAGGACGCCAACGAGACCCGTGTCGCCAAGGTCGCCGAGGCCAGCTGGCTCTCCGGCGACGCCTGCGAGCTGTCCACGCTGCAGGAGGCGCAGATCGAGACCTGCGATGTCGTCGTCTGCGCGACCGGCGACGACAAGGCCAACCTCGTCGTCTCGCTGCTCGCCAAGACCGAGTTCGGTGTGCCGCGCACCGTCGCCCGGGTCAACAACCCCAAGAACGAGTGGATGTTCGACGAGTCGTGGGGCGTCGACGTCGCGGTGTCGACGCCACGCCTGATGACGGCGCTGGTCGAGGAGGCCGTGAGCGTCGGCGACCTCGTGCGCATCTTCGACTTCCAGCAGGGCAACGCGGCGATGGCCGAGATCACCCTGCCGGCCGACAACCCCAACGTGGGTCGGCGCGTCGGTGACATCGCCTTCCCCCAGGACACGCTGCTCGTCGGCATCATCCGCGACGGCCGACCGATCGGCCCGAGCGCCGACGACTCCCTCGAGGCGCACGACGAGCTGCTCCTGCTCACCACCGCAGAGGCCGAGCCGGAGCTCGAGGCGATGATGCGCCCCGGCGGCCGCAGCCGCAAACGCCCCACCCCCTGACCGGACCCTGCATTGCCCTACGGCAATGCAGTCTCTCGACGTCAAGTGGTTGCATTTCCCCGGGCAGATGCAGTCTCTTGACGTCAAGTGGTTGCATTTCCCCGGGGAGATGCGCGGTCCGGCGGCGACCTCGGGCCGGACGAAGGGGGTCAGTCCCGGACGAAGGGGGTCAGTCCCGGGCGACGTCGACCGGCTGGACGAGGTCGTCATCCGGGTCGATGGGCGTGTGGCCCTTGACGAGCATCGCGCCCATGATGGCGACGGCTCCGGCCCACAGCGGCCAGCCGAGCACGACCTTGGTCACCGTCAGTCCCGCGACATTGTCCGCGAGGTAGAGCGGCCCCATGATGCCCACCCGAATCGCGTAGACCGCGATGAGCACGAGGGTGAGGCGGCTGCACACCTTGACCGCGGCGGCATTGCGGCGCCAGCGGAAGGGGTCGCCGGCGGCGACCGCGGCCTGGTCGGCGAAGCCGACCATGATGCCGATGACCGGCCACCGCAGGATCACCGACAGCACGGTCCCGACGAGGTAGGCGCACGAGGTGAGGATGCCGGGCAGGAAGGCGTCCTCGGCCTCGCCCGAGCGCAGCGCGAAGAAGGCCGCCAGACCCGTCGCGATGACCGACCCGAGGACGAACTGCAGCGTCTGGCGCTGGACGATCCGGGCCAGGGCGAGCAGCACGGTCAGCGCGGCGGCGGAGCCGAGCGAGATCGTGCGGTCCTTGGTGATCGACCACGCGATGACGAAGACGAGCATGGGCGCGGCCGCCTCGAGCGACCCGCGCAGCCCACCGAGGGCCTCGCCCAGACGGTGCCGGATGAGTGCCTCGACCGTGGGGTGGACGGGGGCGGCGACAGACGCGGGGGGCTCAGCCATGGTGGGGCAGCAGCTCGTAGGAGGGGTTGAAGATCGTGGCGGTCCCCGAGGGTCGGCACAGCAGCCCGGTCGCCTTGAGGTAGGCCCCCGGCTCGATGCCGTGGATGCTGCGGCGACCCAGCCAGACGAGCTGGACCGTGGCCGACCCGTCGTAGAGCTCGGCGACGAGGGCGGGCACGGTCGCCCGCGGCCGCAGGGTCACGGCGGTCAGAGTGCCGGCGACGGTGACGACCTGCCGGTCGGTGTCGGCGGCGATCGGCGTGCAGCCGTGGGCGGAGGCCGCCTCACGCAGCTCCCCTGCCGCGAGGTCGTCGTCGGAGCGCCCGAGGTCGACGAGCCGGCGCAGCAGGGAGGGCATCAGCGGACCTCGGTGATCTCGGGACCGCGCTCGAAGGGCTTGAGGTCGTCGCCCTGCTCCTGCGCGTCCTCGTCGCCCGTCTCCGCCGACGCCTGCGGCGCGGTCGGCATCTGCAGCGGGAGCATCTCGCGGGGCGCGCGCGGCTCCTCACCACGGCGCACGACGACGGACTGCAGCATCTCGTCGAAGCGGGCCCGGGCGGTCTCGTCCACGGCGGCCGATCCGGAGTAGACCGCACGCAGGAACCAGCGCGGGCCCTCAGCCCCGGCGAAGATCGCCGGCGCGAAGACCGTGCGGCCCTGGGGCCCGGGCTGGGCCAGGCGGGTGAGCAGCTCGGTGCCGAAGGGGCCGTCGGCCTCGTCGACCGTGCCGCCGTTGCCGGTGATCATCTCGGCGATCTCGTCGCGGATGTCGTCCCAGATGCCCGCCGAGCGGGGGGCCGCGAAGACCTGCAGCTGGACGGCGCCGTCGTCGTCGGCCACCTGGAGGGCCGTCACGTCATTGGTCTTCTGGTCGACCTCGAGGCGCAGCTCGATCCCGGGGGCCGGGGCGAGCAGGAGCGCGCCGAGGTCGACGAGGGAGTCGGTGTTGGAGACGTCGGCGATGTCGCGCGGTCCGCGGGCTGGCGCCTCAGCGGCGTCGGAGGCAGTGGCCGCGTCCGTCGCGGTGGTCGTCGAGTCCTGCTCGGTCGCCTCGTCAGCGGCTGCGGTCTTCTTCTTGCGCCCGAACATCATCTACGTCCTGTCGTCGACTCTGGGCCGAAGCCCCCAGTGGATCCATGTCCAGTCTCACCCCGTGGGCTGGACGGAAGCGAATCGACGGGGAGGAATTCCCCTTCGCCCACTTCCTGCAGCACCAGCTGGGCGATCCGGTCCCCGACGCGCACCGCGAACGGCTCGGCCGGGTCGAGGTTGATGAGGTTGACCATGATCTCGCCGCGGTAGCCGGAGTCGACCGTGCCCGGTGCGTTGACGACCGAGATCCCGTGCCGGGCGGCCAGGCCCGATCGCGGGTGCACGAGACCGACCCAGCCGTGCGGCAGGGCGAGCGCGATGCCCGTGGGGACGAGCGCGCGCTCCCCCGGCGCGAGCGTCAGCTCGACCACGGAGGTCAGGTCCGCCCCTGCGTCGCCGTGCTGGGCGTACGAAGGGGGGACCGCGTCCGGGTGCACCAGCTGCACCGGGACCGCGACCTGACGGGGTGCGTCAGGCACGGGTCACGCGGCGCACTCGGTGCAGACCGGGCCGTTCTTGCCGTCGCTGGCCAGCTGGCTGCGGTGGTGGACGAGGAAGCAGCTCGTGCAGGTGAACTCGTCCGCCTGGCGCGGCACGACCCGCACGGACATCTCCTCGCCGGAGAGGTCCGCGCCGGGCAGCTCGAAGCCTTCGGCCATCTCGGTCTCGTCGACGTCGACGTTGGCGGAGGTCGCGTCACCGCGACGGGACTTGAGCTCCTCGATGGAGTCCTCGGACAGATCGTCGTCGGTCTTGCGAGGGGCGTCGTAATCGGTCGCCATCTCTCCTGATTCCTTGGGGGTTGGAGGGCTGAAAAAGCTCTGGTGCCGTCGTCAACGCAGCGGGTGCTGGATTTGTGCCCGGCGCGCCGGATTGTGCCCCATCCCGGGGCCGTGCGCCACCCGGTTCCCGATCAGCGAACGCGCTCGGGCCCGACCTGCTCCACCGCGTCCGTCAGGACGGCTCCCAGAGCGGCGTGCAGCGCCGGTGGTGCCGCGATCGTCATGTCGGCCCTCGGCGCACCACCGAGCAGGTCCGAGACGACCGCACCGGCCTCCGTGGCGACCAGCCAGCCCGCGGCCATGTCCCACGGGTTGAGACCTCGCTCGTAGTAGACGTCGAGGCTGCCCTCGGCCACCCGGCACAGGTCGAGCGCCGCGCTGCCGAAGCGTCGGATGTCACGCACCTGCGGCAGCACGTGCGTGAGGACGGCCGCCTGCCAGGCCCGGCGGTCGGCGTCGTAGCCGAACCCGGTCCCGCACAGCGCGTGCGCGAGCGAGGTCTCGGCGACCTGCAGCCGCTGCTGCTCGGCGTCGCCGACGGTCCGCCAGGCACCGCCGCCGAGCCATGCCGAGTAACGCTCGCCCGTCACGGGGTTGACGACGGCACCGGCCACCGGCTGCCACGCGCCATCGGTCCGCGGGTCCCCGATGACCGCCGCGACGGAGACGGAGTAGGCGGGGACCTCGTAGAGGTAGTTGACGGTGCCGTCGATCGGGTCGACGACCCAGGTGATGCCCGACTCCCCCGTGCGGCCGCCACGCTCCTCACCGGCGAAGCCGTCGTCCGGGCGCAGCTCGCCCAGGCGGGCGAGCAGGTGGTCCTGGCTGCGCTGGTCCATCACCGTGACGACGTCGGTGGACGAGCTCTTGGTCTCGGCGACGCCGAGACGCGCCGGCCGCTCGTCGACGATGAGGTCGCCGGCCTCGACGGCGACGGCCAGGGCGGTGCGCGCGAGCTCGGCCGGGTCGGTCCCGACAGGCAGCTGGGTCATCTCAGTCCGATCCGCAGAGCGCGGGCCGGGCCTCGCGCAGGTTGGGGCAGCATCCGACCGGGCACACCGCCGGGTGCGAGTCGAGGTCGCGCCACGTGGGGCGCACCGGCTGCTCGCCGCGCGCCTGGGCGGCGCGCTCGAGCATGAGGTCGACGAGACCGGTGACGAAGGCCTTGTCGCTGCCCGGCGTGGGCACGCGCGACATCCCCAGACCGACCTCCGCGGCCGTGGCGGCCGCCTCGACGTCGAGGTCGTGGACGACCTCCATGTGGTCGGAGATGAAGCCGATGGGCACGACGACGACGTGCGCGATCTCCCCTTCGTCGGCCAGCTCGCGCATCCGGTCGTTGACGTCGGGCTCGAGCCACGGGGTGCGCGGCGAGCCCGACCGCGAGCAGAAGCAGAGCCCGGCGGGCAGGTCGGTCCCGAGGACCGTGTCGACCTCCGCCGTGATCGCCGCCGCGAGCTCTGCCTGGTCGGCGGAGTAGGCGCGACCGTCGCCGTCGCCGGGTCCGGAGGTCTCGTCCATCGCATCGGGGATGGAGTGGGTGACGTAGAGCAGCGCGACCCGGTCGGCGCCGACCGCCTCCACCGCGGCACGGGAGGCCGCGAGCGTGTCCGCGGCCAGCGTCGCCGCGAAGCCCGGGTGCTCGCCGAAGGGCCGCACCTTGTCGAGGACCAGTCCCTCCCTCCCTTCGACCGCGTCGGCCAGGCCCTCGCGGTACTGGCGGCAGGAGGAGTAGCTGCGCCAGGCGCTCGTCGGCACGACGAGGATCCGGCGGGCGCCACCGGCGGAGAGCTCGTCGAGCGCATCGGGGACGAAGGGGGCGGAGTTGCGGTTGCCGAGGGCGACCGGCAGAGGGCACTCCCGCGCCGCGAGCTCGGCGGTCAGGTCCGCGACGAGGCGCCGGTTGAGCGCAGGCAGCGGGCTGACCCCTCCGACGCGGTCGTAGTGCTCCCCCACCTCGGCGAGCCGCTCGTCGGGGACACCGCGGCCGGCGGTGACCCGCCGCAGGAAGGGCAGCACCTCGTCGGGCCCCTCGGGCCCTCCGAAGGACTGCACGAGCACGGCATCGTAGGGGCGAAGGGGGTGCGCTGCGGCCTGGTCGGACATGGACACAACGTATCCCTGCGGCGTGTGCACTCACGGATCGGCCCGGGCAGGTGGCAGAGTCGGGCAGGAGCACGATGGACGAGAGGGATTGTTGATGCGGGACCTGCGACTCATCGGGGTGCACGACGACGGCGAGCACCTCGTCGTCACCGACGACGCCGGCGAGGAGTACCGCCTGCGCATCGACGACCAGTTGCGCGCCGCCGCGCGACGCGACCGACCACGGCTCGGCCAGCTGCAGATCGCCATCGACAACGACGTGCGCCCCCGTGAGGTGCAGGCGATGATCCGCGCTGGTGCCACCGCCGATGAGGTCGCCGCCCGCACGGGCTGGGACCCGGACAAGATCGCGCGCTTCGAGGGGCCGGTGATCGCCGAGCGCGAGCACGTGGCCACCCGCGCCCAAGGGGTGCGCATGCGCGGCACCAACCAGGCCGGCTCCCCCGAGACGCTCGCCCAGCGGGCCGCGACGCGGCTGACCGGCCGGGGCGTGGAGCCCTCCACCGTCCTGTGGGACGCGCGGCGCGACGCCGAGGGCCAGTGGACGGTCTCCGCGGTCTTCGCCGCCGGTGGGCGCGAGCGCACCGCGACGTGGTGGTTCGACATGTCCGGGATGAGCGTCGTCGCCAAGAACGACGAGGCGAAGTGGCTCTCCGAGGCCGACACCCCTGCGGGCCCGGTCCCGACGAGCGTGCACCGCCCCACCGCGGTCTTCGACGTCGAGGTCGAGGAGAGCAAGGTCGAGCGGGCCACCCGCGCCAACACCGACGACCTCATCCAGTCCATGCGTGAGCAGTCCGGCGCCAAGCGCCGCGGTCGCGGCGGTCGACGCAGGACGCGCTCCGTGGAGGCACCTGCGACGCCGACCGAGGACGCCCTGCCCCTGGACGAGCTGCCCCCGCCCGCGGGTGGCACGCACCCCCGTGACGAGGCGAAGGGGGCGACCCCCGAGTCGTCCGCCGCGCCCAAGGCGTCGCCCGCGCCCGAGGCGAAGTCGCGGGCAGCTGCATCGCCGGAGTCGCCCCAGGAGACGGACGAGGCTCCCGACGCCGAGATGCGGGCCGAGCCGGAGCAGACGGTGCAGGACGACGTGCGGCCCGAGGCCACGACCTCGAGCACCGACGCCGCCGAGCCCGCTCAGGGCACGACGGCCCCTGCCGCGGACGACAGGTCCACCGATGCCGAGGCCCCGCAGGACGAGGACGCGGACGACGGCTCGGGCAGCGAGCCCTCCGACGACACGACTGCCGACCACACGGCCTCGGAGAGCAAGGGCTCCGACGACACGGGCTCGGACGGCAAGGGCTCGGGCGGCAAGGACGGCGGCGCCACCGCGCGCGGCCGCAAGGGCCGGGCCAAGGTGCCCAGCTGGGACGACGTGATGTTCGGGACGACCCGGGAGTGACCCCCTTCGCCGACCTCGGCCGGGAACCCCCGACTGGGCCGGGATGTCCATGGAGGGCCGGGTCACGAGCCGGCCCGTTCAGGGTTTCCCGGCCCGCTCGAGATTGCTCGGCCCGTCAGCCCTGCTGAGGCACCGGGCAGGCGTCGAGGTCGAAGGGCAGCACGTCCGCGGACAGGGCCGCGGCCTGGGCGGCGCGAGAGTTCATCCGGCGCATGTGGTGGCGCCGGCACAGCACCTCGTACTCGACCTGCGCCTCGTGCTCCGGGTCGGCGGTGTCGCCGACGACGACCTGCTCCCCCTCGACGACCATGACGCCGTCGACGACGCGCGCATTGTGCGTCGCGCGGCGCCCGCACCAGCACAGCGCGGAGACCTGCAGCAGCTGGGTGCGGTCGGCGAGCTCGACAAGGCGCTGACTGCCCGGGAAGAGCTGCGTGCGGAAGTCGCTCGTGATGCCGAAGGCGAAGACTTCGATGTCGAGCTCGTCGACGACCCGCGCCAGCTGCTCGACCTGCTGGGGCGAGTAGAACTGCGCCTCGTCGCAGATGAGGTAGTCGACCCGCCCCCCGGAGGTCATCCGCGCGACGACGACGTCCCACAGGTCGAGGTCTTCGGTCACCTCCACGGCCGGCGTCGCCAGACCCAGGCGCGAGGAGAGCACGGCCTCACCGGAGCGGTCGAGCCGGGTGAAGATGATGCCGGCGAGGCCACGGGCGCGGTGGTTGTGGTCCATCTGCAGGGCGAGCGTGGACTTGCCGCAGTCCATCGTCCCGGCAAAGAAGGTCAGCTCGGCCACGTCAGCTCTCCTGGGCCGCGGAGAGGGTCAGCCACGGGATGGCGACCTCGTCGGCGGTGATCGACCCGTGCACCCCGAGCAGCGCCCGCAGCTCGGGCCGGTGGCGTCGGGAGTCCTGGACGGCGATCCGGCCGGTCATGACGGCGATGACGTCGCCGATGCGCGGGCGCACGGTGTCGCTGACCGCCCCGAACCACCCGGCGGCGATCGCCTGCTCACCCGGGAGCACGAGGGCGTCCTCGCCGAGCCGTGCGCGCCAAGCGGCGAGCACGTCGTCGCGGGCGCCGGGCTGCACGTGCAGCTGGACGCACCGGGGTTCGCCGGAGACGTGCCGGACCCCGGCATCGAGGTCTGGCTCGGCCGCGATGTCCGGCCGGGCGTCGAGCGGCACGTCGACCATGCCGTGGTCGGCCGTGACGTGCAGCGACGTGTCGGCCGGCAGCAGCGAGGCCAGCCGAGCCAGCTGGGCGTCGACCTCCTCCAGCTCGGCGACCCACTCGTGGGAGTCGCAGCCGTGGACGTGTCCGATCTTGTCGACATCGCCCCAGTAGAGGTAGACGAGGGAGCGCGGATCGGCCCGCACGGCGGTGACCGTGGCGTCGACGCGCTCGGCCAGGCTGCGGGCCGCGACGAATCGTCCGCCGCGCAGGGCCGCCTCGGTCAGGCCCGACCCGTCGAAGAAGCCCGGGCCGATGCGCGTCACGGCGACCCCGTCGGCCTGCGCGGCCTCGAAGACGGTGGGCGCCGGCTGCCACTGGTGCGGCGCAGGGCCGTCCTCCCAGGACAGCTCGTTGAAGACGGTGTCGGAGGCCGGGTCGTAGGCCTCGTAACCGACGAGTCCGTGGCTGCCGGCGAGCGTCCCAGTGCCGAAGCTGCCCATCGACGTCGCGGTCGTCGACGGGAACCCGCAGTCGATGGTCATCGCGGCCTGCGGGTCCTGCAGGAGGCGCCGCAGGAAGGGGGCGTGCCCGCCCCGACGGGCGAGCAGCTGGGCGCCCAGTCCGTCGACGAGGACGACGACCGTGCGTCGGGCGGGACGAAGGGGGCGATCCCCCGCCCGCGCCAGACCGGCCACGCCCAGGCTGGTCGCGACGGCGGGCAGGACCCGGTCCAGCCGCGGGGTGGCCGGCAGGAGGGTCGCCTGCTGGGAGCCGTGGTGCGCCATGCGATGGATCAGTGCCCGATGCTGGCCGAGAGGTCCCGGGCGAACTCCATCGCCCGGTCGAGCGCCACCCGGCCCTCGGCCTCGGCACTGATGCGTAGGGCGATGTCGTCGCTGGTGATCGTGCCCTCGTAGCCGTGGTCGCCCCCTTCGCACTCGGGGTCATTGCACTGGGCCGGCAGCAGGTCGACCCGGCTGACCGCGCCCCAGCCGACGGTGAGGGTCAGCTCGCGGCCGAGCGAGCCGGGGACATAGCTGGAGGGGTCGCCGACGACGTGGGTGAGCATGACGCCACGCACGGACGAGAGCGGGATGCACTCGGTCGTGGCGGTCGCGATCTCCTGCGAGCCGGAGAGGTGGTCCGGGTAGTCGTCGGCGTGCGCGACGACGAGCCGGGTGCTCGTGCGCACGAAGACCGTGATGTGCCGACGCACCGTGTCCTGGTCGAAGGTCGTCTCCTGGTGCACGAGGTGCCCGTGGACCTCTTCGGCGCCGACCGCCGCCTTGATGACGTCCGCGACGAGGGCCGGGTAGTACCCCGCCCGCTCGATGTCGGCGGTGAGGACCGGCGGGAGGGTGATCGCCGTGAGGTCAGCAGGTGCGGGCATGCCCGCCATTGTGCCCCAGCCTCAGGACAGGCTCCGCGCGCTGGGGTCGATGCGTCGGGCCGCCGGCGCGATCATGACGTCCGCCCCAAGGACGGTCACACCGCTCGTGTGCGCGATGACCGGGTTGAGCTCCACGGACGACAGCTCGAGGAAGTCGTCGGACATGATCGACAACCGTCCGAGGACGTCCTCCAGCGCCGCCCGGTCCACCGGCGTCGCGCCGTCGTGGCCCATGAGCAGGGGCGCGAGCTTGATCTCCTCGACGAGCTCACGGGCGTCGACGTCGGTCAGGGGCGGGATGCGGTAGGCGATGTCGTCCAGCAGCTGGGTGGGCGCCCCGGCGAGGCTGAAGGAGACGACGGGACCGAAGAGCGGGTCCTCGAGGGTCGACAGGACCGTCGAGACCCCGGGCCCGGCCATGCGCTGGACGACGAAGTAGTTGGCATCCATCGGGGCCAGCCGCCGGTCGAGCGCCTCGAAGGCCGAGCGCACCGCCAGCTCGTCGTGCAGGTCCACCCGGATGCCCTCGAGCATCGCCTGCCCGCGCACCAGCGGGGAGAGCGACTTGACGACGACCGGGTACCCGACCTCCTCGGCGCGGGCGACGGCCTCGTCGGCGGTCGCGACCTCGTACCGCGGCCAGACGTCGATGCCGTAGGCCGCGAGCAGCTCGTGCGCCTCGTCGGTGGTGAGCGCCCGGCCCTCCGGGTCCTCCTCGAGCACCCGGTCGAGCAGCGCCCGGGCGGCCCAGCGGTCGATGCCGTCCCGCACGACCGTCTCGCCCTTGTCCTTGTCGCGCCACTGCGCGTAGTCGGTCGCGGCCGCGAGCGCGCGGATGGCCTCCTCGGGCATCGCGTAGAGGGGCACCGCCTGCCGGGGCGCGTCATCGGCGACCTCACCGGTCTCGTGGAGGAAGGCGGCGTCGCCCCCTTCGTCCACGCCCCGCAGCCCGAGCAGCGTGGCCACGCAGGGCTTGTCGGACCGGGAGGCGGCATGGCGCAGCGCGTCGACGACCTCTTGGTCGAGCGCGCCGACGGGTGGGATGAAGCAGACGATCACCGAGTCGACCTGCTCGTCGGAGAAGGCGGCGTCGACGGCGGCCTGGAACTCCTGCGCGGTGGCCTCGGTGGCGACCGCGACGGGCCCGTGGACGACCTCGAGCCCACGCTCGGTCGCGTTGTCGGCACACAGGGCCGCCAGCTGGCTGGAGTTGCCGACGATCGCGACCCGACGTCCTGCGGGCAGCGGCTGGTGGACGAGCAGCTGGGCGACGTCGAACATCTGGTGCACGTTTTCGCAGTGGATCACCCCCGCCTGCTCGAGCATGGCGGTGAAGGCGTGCGGCTTGACCTTGGCCTTGCGCACCCGGTGGCCGGGAGGCGCGCCATAGGTGGCCGAGGCGGGCTTGACGACGATGACCGGCTTGTTGGACGCCAGATGCCGCGCGACCCGGGAGAACTTGCGCGGGTTGCCCATGGACTCCAGGTAGAGGCCGACCGCGTGGGTGCGCTCGTCCTCCACCCAGTACTGCATGAGGTCGTTGCCCGAGACGTCGACCCGGTTGCCGGCGGAGGCGAAGACCGAGATGCCCAGGTTGCGCCGGGCGGCCGAGTCAAGGTTGGCGATCGCCAGGGCACCGCTCTGCGAGAACAGTCCGAGGAAGCCCGGCTTGGGGATGACCGGGGTGAGGGTCGCGTTGAGGCTCACGGCCGGGTCGTTGTTGATCAATCCGAAGGAGTTGGGTCCGACGACTCGCATGCCGTGCATGCGGGCCAGCCGCAGCACCTCCTGCTGGCGCCGGCCGCCCTCCTCGTCGACCTCGGCGAAGCCCGAGGAGATGATGAGCAGTGTCCGGACACCGGCCGCGGCGCACTCGACGACGACCTGGGTGACCGCCTCCGCCGGGACCGCGATGACCGCCAGGTCCACGCCCCCTTCGACCTCACCGATGGACGCGACGGCCGGGACGCCGAGGATCTGGTCGGCGCCCGGGTTGACCGCGTGGATCCGGCCGGTGAACCGGCCGTCGACGATCTGCTTGAGGACCTGGTGGCCGATGGCGCGCTCGCGGCGGCTCGCACCGATGACCGCGACCGACTCCGGGTGCAGGATCGCCCGCACGCTCTGCGACTCGGCGCGGTGCTCGCGGGCGAAGCGGACCGAGAGCGACTCCGCGGTCGGCTCGATGGCGAAGTGCAGGGTGACGACGCCGTCCTCGAGGTGCCGGCTGACCTGGTAGCCGGCCTCGGAGAAGACATTGAGCATCTTGCGGTTGTGCGGCAGGACCTCGGCCTCGAACTCGGCGATCTCGTGCGACTGCGCGATGGCCGCGAGGTGCTCGAGCAGGACCGAGCCGATGCCCTTGCCGTGGTAGTGGTCGGAGATGTTGAAGGCGACCTCGGCGCTGTGCTCGCTCACCCGGTCGTAGCGGCCGATGCCGATGATGTCCTCACCGATCGTCGCCACCAGGGCCATCCGGTCGTGGTAGTCGATCTCGGTGAAGCGCTTGATGTCACGGTCGCTCAGCTCGCGCATCGGCGCGAAGAAGCGCAGGTAGATCGACTCGTCGGACTGCCCTGCGTGGAAGCGGCGGACCCCGTCGGCGTCGGAGGGCTTGATCGGCCGCAACCGGCAGACCGAGCCGTCCCGCAGGACGACGTCGGCCTCCGCCAGCACCGGGTACCCCGGTGGGAGCTGCGTCATGGCCTCAATCCTGCCACGGCGGCGGCGCCGGCACGTGGTCGCCCGCACGTGTGTCGGTACCGCGGTGGCACGGGCGAAGGGGGGAGGATGGCGGGGCTCGAGCACCGTCCCCACGAGGAGTCCACAGCCAGCATGGCCCGCCGTCCCGCCGCCTCTCCCCCGCCCGACGCCCCGGAGCGGATCGTCGACATCGACGTCGCGGACGAGATGCGCAATGCCTTCCTCGAGTACAGCTACTCGGTGATCCACGCCCGGGCGCTGCCCGACGCCCGCGACGGCCTCAAGCCCGTGCACCGCCGGATCCTCTACTCGATGAGCGAGATGGGCCTGCGCCCCGAGCGCGGCCACGTGAAGTCCTCCCGCGTCGTCGGCGAGGTCATGGGCAAGTACCACCCGCACGGTGACACGGCGATCTACGACGCCCTCGTGCGCCTGGCCCAGCCCTTCTCGATGCGCCTGCCGCTCGTCGACGGCCACGGCAACTTCGGCTCCCTCGACGACGGGCCGGCCGCCAGCCGGTACACCGAGGCGCGCATGGCCCCGGCCGCGCTGCTCATGGTGACCGGGCTCGACGAGGACACCGTCCCCTTCGTCCCCAACTACGACGACCAGCTGCTCCAGCCGGAGGTCCTCCCTTCGGCCTATCCCAACCTCCTCGTCAACGGCACGACCGGCATCGCGGTCGGCATGGCGACCAACATGCCGCCGCACAACCTCGTCGAGGTCATCGGCGCCGTCCGGCACCTGCTGACCCACCCCGACGCGAGCCTGGACGACCTGATGAAGTTCGTCCCCGGGCCCGACCTGCCCGGCGGTGGGCGGATCGTCGGGCTCGACGGCATCCGCGACGCCTACCTCACCGGGCGCGGGAGCTTCCGCACGCGCGCGACGACGCGGATTGACAAGGTCTCGCCGCGCCGCCAGGGGATCATCGTCACCGAGCTGCCCTACCTCGTCGGCCCCGAAAAGGTCATCGAGAAGATCAAGGACGCGGTCCAGGCGAAGAAGCTGCAGGGCATCGCCGACGTCAAGGACCTCACCGACCGTGAGTCCGGCATGCAGCTGGTCATCGAGATCAAGAACGGCTTCAACCCCGAGGCCGTCCTCGAGCAGCTGTACAAGCTCACCCCGATGGAGGACTCCTTCTCCATCAACAACGTCGCGCTCGTCGACGGCCAGCCGCGGACCATGGGCCTGAAGGAGCTGCTCACGGTCTACGTCGACTTCCGCCGCGAGGTCGTGCGGCGGCGCAGCGAGTACCGCCTGATGAAGCGGCGGGAGCGGCTGCACCTCGTCGAGGGCCTGCTCATCGCGATCCTCGACATCGACGAGGTCATCCAGGTCATCCGCTCCAGCGACGACGCGACGGTTGCCCGCGAGCGCCTGCAGCAGGTCTTCGACCTGTCCGAGGTCCAGGCGAGCTTCATCCTCGACCTGCAGCTGCGACGCCTGACGAAGTTCTCCCGCCTCGAGCTGGAGAAGGAGCAGGGCGAGCTGCTCGAGCAGATCGCCGCCCTCGAGGAGATCCTCGGCGACGACAAGGTGCTCACCCGGCTCGTCTCGAGCGAGCTCGCCGAGGTCGCCAAGAAGCACGGCGACGCGCGCCGGACGGTCCTGCTCGAGTCGGCCGGTGCGCCCGCCGCGGCCAGCACGCCGCTCGAGGTCGCTGACGACCCGTGCTGGGTGCTGCTGTCGAGCACCGGGCTGCTCGCGCGCACGAGCGACGCCGAGCCGCTGAGCACCGAGGGCGGTCGGGCCAAGCACGACGCCGTCGTCGCGGCGGTGCGCACGACCGCACGCGGTGAGGTCGCCGTCGTCACCTCTGCCGGCCGCATGGTCCGGTTGGGTGCCCTCGAGCTGCCGACGCTGCCGCCCTCCAACGGCGCGCCCAACCTCTCCGGCGGCGCGCCCCTGGCGGCCTATGTCGACCTGCCGGGCGACGAGGCCCCGCTGACGCTGATGAGCCTGTCGACCGACTCCCCCGGCCTGGCCCTCGGCACCGCCGCCGGTGTGGTCAAGCGGGTGACGACCGACTACCCGAAGGGCAACTCCTGGGAAGCCATCTCCCTCAAGGAGGGCGACCGGGTCGTCGGTGCCGTCGAGCTGCGCACCGGTGACGAGGAGCTGGTCTTCGTCACCGACCAGGCGAGCCTGCTGCACTTCTCGGCGGCCGACGTGCGCCCGCAGGGCCGCTCGGGCGGCGGCATCGCCGGTATCCGCCTCGGCGACGGGGCCCGTGTCGTCTTCTTCGGCGCGGTCGACCCGGGCGTCGACAACATCGTCGTCACCGTCTCGGGAGCGTCCGACGCGCTGCCCGGGACCGACGCGGGCGCGTGGAAGGTCACCCCCTTCGCCGAGTACCCGGGCAAGGGACGGGCGACCGCGGGCGTGCGGGCGCACCGGTTCCTCAAGGGCGAGGACGCCCTGGTCCTCGCCTGGGTCGGCCGCGCCGGCGCCCGGGCGGCGCAGCCCAACGGCGTGGCGATCACCCTCCCCGAGGCCGAAGGCCGCCGCGACGGCTCCGGCACCCCCGCCAGCGCCGTCATCGGCGGCATCGGCTCCCTCTGACCCCCACCCGCGCATCTCCCCGGGCGCCTGCGCGCCCACGCGCGCATCTCCCCGGGCGCCTGCGCGCCTACGACATGACGAAGGGGGCGGAGCCGGGTGATCCGGCTCCGCCCCCTTCGCTCGTCCCGACTCAGTCGTGGTCGATGTGCTCCGGGTCGCGCATGTACGTCTTCTTGGCGTAGAGCGCGCGGTTGAGGAACCACGTGACCGCCCAGAGGATCACGCCGAGCGCGAGCAGACCGCCGGCGATGACGTACTGCTGCTGCTGCTCCTCGCTGCGGGCCCACGGGCCGACGAGGAAGGCGCAGAAGATGGCACCGATGATCGGCAGGAAGGTCGGCGCGCGGAAGTGCTCGCGACCGACGTCGTCACGCCGCAGCACGAGCACCGCGATGTTGACGATCGTGAAGACGGCGAGCAGCAGCAGCGACGTCGTACCACCCAGGAGCGAGACGACCTTGGACTCGCTGTCGAGGACCACGTAGGTGATCAGGGCGAACGAGATGAGCGTCGTGAAGATGATCGCCACCCACGGCGTCTGGCGGCTGCGGTGCACCAGACCGAGACCGGGGGGCAGCACCTCCTGACGGGCCATGCCGTAGACGAGACGCGAGGCCATGAGCATGTTGATCAGGGCCGAGTTGGCGACGGCGAACATCCCGATGAACGGGAAGATCTTGTCGAAGGGCAGACCGGGTGCTCCGGCGGCGACGACCTGGGTGAGCGCCGAGGCCTTCTCCGGGTCGGTGAGGTCGCCCACCGGCACCAGGGCCACCGCGGTGATCGAGACGAGCACGTAGATGACGCCGGTGATGCCCAGACCGGTCAGCATGACCCGCGGGAAGATCTTGGACGGCTCGTGGGTCTCCTCGGCCATGTTGACCGAGTCCTCGAAGCCGACCATCGCGAAGAAGGCGAGCGAGGTCGCCATGGTGATGGCGAAGAAGGTGTTCTTGTCGCTCGCGCTCTCGAAGACCATGACCCGGGAGAAGTCCGCCTTGCCCTGGGTGACGGCGTAGAGACCGATGAAGATGATGAGCAGCAGGCCGGAGAGCTCGATGCAGGTGAGCACCACGTTGGCCTTGACGCTCTCGCCGACGCCACGGAAGTTGATCAGGGCGATGACGAGCATGAAGGCCAGCGCCACGATGAGCAGCTGGTTGCCGCCCCAGTCGAGCCCGAGGCCGTCGCTGAGGAAGCCCGCGAAGGCGTTCGACGCCGTCGAGGCGGAGGTGATGCCGGAGCACATGACGGCGAAGGCGACCATGAAGGTCAGGAAGTGCAGGCCGAAGGCCTTGTGGATGAAGGTCGCGGCGCCGCCCGCCTTGGGGTACTTCGTGACCAGCTCCAGATAGGAGAAGGCGGTGATCGTCGCGACGAGGAAGGCGGCGATGAAGGGGGCCCACGCGGCTCCGCCGACCTCCCCGGCCACTGCACCGGTCAGCGCGTAGACACCTGTGCCGAGGATGTCACCGACGATGAAGAGCAGCAGGAGCTTGGGGCCCATGACCCGCTTGAGGTCAGTGGCCTCCTCGCCAGCTGCATGCTCCGTCGTGTCGACGTCGGACATGGATCCTCCCAAGGTCAGCGGTGGGCCGGGCGCACACCGATCCCCTAACCGTGACCCGTGTCACGCGCTCACGCAACCACATCCGTGGCGACGCGCCGAAGTTCTTGCACTTTCGTGACAGGACAGGCCTGCTCAGGCGTCGATCCGCTCGCGGTCGAGCTGGTCGGCCGAGGAGACGATGAACTCGCGGCGGGGGTCGACGTCCTTGCCCATGAGCAGCTCGAAGACCTCCTCGGCGGCCTCCAGGTCCGCGGTCGTCACCCGCCGCAGCATCCGGTGGCGCGGGTCCATCGTCGTCTCGGCGAGCTGGTCGGCGTCCATCTCGCCCAGACCCTTGTACCGCTGGATCGGCTGCTTGATGTTCTTGCCCCGCGAGTTGAGCGCGGACAGCTTCTTGCGCATCTCGGCCTCGGAGTAGGTGTAGATCAGCTCGTTCTTCTTCGAGCCGGGGTTGACCACCTCGATGCGGTGCAGCGGGGGCACGGCGGCGAAGACCTTGCCCGCCTCGACGAGCGGCCGCATGTAGCGGAAGAACAGGGTGAGCAGCAGCGTGCGGATGTGGGCGCCGTCGACGTCGGCGTCGGTCATGATGATGACCTTGCCGTAGCGGGCGGCGTCGACGTCGAAGCTGCGCCCTGAGCCGGCGCCGAGGACCTGGATGATCGAGGCGCACTCGGCGTTCTTGAGCATGTCGCCGACCGCGGCCTTTTGCACGTTGAGGATCTTGCCGCGGATGGGCAGCAGCGCCTGGAACTCGCTGTTGCGGGCCTCCTTGGCCGTGCCCATGGCCGAGTCACCCTCGACGATGAACAGCTCGGTGGCCTCGACGTCGTTGCTGCGGCAGTCGCGCAGCTTCGGCGGCAGGGACGAGGTCTCCAGGGCGTTCTTGCGGCGCTGGGTCTCCTTGTGCAGCCGGGCGGAGATGCGCGACTTCATCTCGGCGACGACCTTTTCGAGCAGCTGGCCGGCCATCTGCTTGTCGCCGCGCTTGGTCGAGGTCAGCAGCGCCGTCAGCTCGGTCTCGACGACCTTGCCGACGATCGAACGCACGGCGCTGGTGCCGAGCACCTCCTTGGTCTGGCCCTCGAACTGTGGCTCGGCGAGGCGCACGGTGACGACGGCGGTCAGGCCGGCGAGGATGTCGTCCTTGTCGACCTTGTCGTTGCCGACCTTGAGCTTGCGGGCGTTGGTCTCGAGCTGCTTGCGGAAGACCTTGAGCAGCGCCTGCTCGAAGCCGGCGACGTGGGTGCCGCCCTTGGGCGTGGCGATGATGTTGACGAAGGAGGACAGCTTGGCGTCGTAGCCGGTCCCCCACCGCAGCGCGATGTCGACCCCGCACTCGCGCTCGACCTCGGTCGGGGTCATGTGTCCCTTGGCGTCGAGCACCGGCACGGTCTCGGTGAAGGTCCCGGTGCCCTCCAGGCGCCACACGTCGGTGACCGGGGCGTCGGGGGCCAGGAAGTCGACGAACTCACTGATGCCGCCGTCGTGGACGAAGACCTCCTCGACCGGCTCGGACTCGCGCTGGTCGCGCACGACGAGCGTCAGTCCGGGCACGAGGAAGGAGGTCTGCCGGGCCCGCGCCGTGAGGGCCTCGCGGTCGATCGTCGCGCCCTTGAGGAAGATCTGCGGGTCGGCCCAGTAGCGCACTCGGGTGCCGGTCACGCCGCGCTTGGCCTTGCCGACGACCTCGAGCTCGCTGCCCTTGTCGTAGGCGATGAACTCGTGCTCGGGCGACTTCGCCCCCTTCGCCCCCGCCGCGTCGGAGAAGGTGCCGGGCTCGCCCCGGCGGAAGCTCATCGCATAGGTCTTGCCCGCACGGTCGACCTCGACGTCCAGGCGGGCGGACAGGGCGTTGACGACTGAGGCACCGACACCGTGCAGGCCACCGGAGGCGGTGTAGGAGCCGCCGCCGAACTTCCCACCCGCGTGCAGCTTGGTGTAGACGACCTCGACACCGGTCAGGCCGGTGCGCGGCTCGATGTCGACGGGGATGCCGCGACCGTTGTCGCGGACCTCGACCGAGCCGTCGTCGTGCAGGACGATCTCGATGCGGTCACCGTGGCCGCCGAGGGCCTCGTCGACCGCGTTGTCGATGATCTCCCACATGCAGTGCATGAGGCCGCGCTGGTCGGTCGAGCCGATGTACATGCCCGGCCGCTTGCGGACGGCCTCCAACCCCTCGAGGACCTGCAGGTGGTGCGCGGTGTAGTCCTGCGCGGACTTGCGGCTCGCGGTCTTCTTGGCGGTGGTGGCTGCCGGAGGCACGAAGGGGGCCTGCCTTGTCGTCGTCGTGGGAGTGGACGTCTCGCAGGGTAGTCCGCACCGCCGACAGTGCCGGGGAGGCTCGCGATGGCGTCGTTCGTCCGCTCCGGAAGTCCCTGCGCCTGCCTGTCGGCGCACACGAGGCCGCGTGGCGTCCGTCACGCCACGCGGAAAGGGTGCCTCTCGGGAAGCCTTTTGCATGTTTGACTGTTGTCCCGGACGTCCACGGAACACAGCATGAAATGAGGCATCACGTGAACGCGACCCTGGCAAGCCCCTTGACCGCAGCCGACCGCTGCGACCGCTGCGGAGCCAAGGCCTACGTGCGTGCCCGCCTCCACGCGGGCGGGGAGCTGCTCTTCTGCGCCCACCACGGGCGTGAGCACATCCCGGCGCTGAAGGACCTGGCCGAGATCGACGACGACTCGGCCCGTCTCGACGAGAGCACCCCGGCCTCGGCCCCGGCCGACGAGCGCTGACCGGCACCCTCCCGTGCTGAGCCTGGCCGCCGAGGCCTCCCCCGACCCGACGACCTGGGTGCTCGCGCTCGCCCTCGCGATCTACGTCGTCGGGGTGCTCGGCATCGTCATCCCGGTGCTGCCCGGGCTGCTCCTGTGCGTCGGCGCGGTCCTGCTGTGGGCCACCGAGACGGGCGGGACCATCGCCTGGGTGACCCTGGGCGTCGTCGCGGTCATCTACCTGATGTGCCTGGCGCTGCAGTTCCTGCTGCCGGGCCGCCGCATGAAGCGTGAGGGCGTCGGCGGCGTCACCCTCGCGCTCGGCGTCGTCGGCGCCATCATCGGCTTCTTCGTCATCCCCGGCGTCGGTCTGCCCATCGGCTTCGTCGTGGGTGTCCTGGTCTCCGAGTACCTGCGCTACCGCGACTGGGACCGCGCGTGGTCGGCGACGAAGTCGGCCCTGCGCGGGGTCCTGCACAGCATGGGCATCGAGCTCGGTGCCGCGCTGCTCATCGCCATCACGTGGACCGTGGGCATCCTGGCCCACTGACCCACCGCTGGTCGAGGTGCGGCGAGCGCCAGCCTCGCCGAGAGGCAGCACCGCTGGTCGAGGTGCTGCGAGCGCCAGCGTCGCCGAGAGACAGCACCGCTGGTCGAGGTGCGACGAGCGCCAGCGTCGCCGAGAGACAGCACCGCTGGTCGAGGTGCGACGAGCGCCAGCGAGTCGCCTCGAGACCCCCGAAGCGCTCCCTACCAGCCCTGACCGTCCTGGCGGCGCTTCTCCCAGCGCTGCTCGAGCCGCTCCATGAAGGTGCCGTGACCGGTGGCCTTGCGGCCCCCCTTCGCCCGGCGCTTGTGCGGGGTGCGCGGGCGGCGGACCGTGCCGTCGTCACCCACCAGCCCGAGCCCGTGCGAGCGGCCGCCCCCGCCCGGGGTGAGGGCCAGCGCGACGGAGCCGACGATGAGGACGAAGCCGGCGACGCCGACCCACAGGTTGGTGTTGATGCCGAGCAGGACCAGACCGAGGCCGGCGATCGCGCCGATGACACCGAGCACCACCCGGCGGCGATCGGTGCGTTCGGAACCCGAACCGTTCATCTGCGAGGCGAAGCGAGGATCTTCGGCCCGGATGGCCTCTTCCATCTCCTCGAGCATCTGCCGCTCGCGCTCTGACAGCGCCACGGTGACCTCCCTACCAGCCTGTTGTCGTGCGGGCCTGCCCGCAAGGTCCCCACGGCGGCTGCACCGCCGTGTTCCTCTCAGTCTAGGTCGCGGCCGCGGTCGGCGGTAGGTCGGCCGTCCCGCGGCTTGCGGTCCGAGAGCAGGCTGGCCGGGCGCACGCTGCCGCTGCCGAAGCGTGCGCTCGCCCGATCGACGGCCCGGTCGGCGTCCCGCCATCCGTGCTCGGGCTCGTCGAGGGCCACCTGGACCGGCGTCGACGACGCCTCCGAGAGCTGCTCGACCCGGACCCCGACGAGGCGCACGCGGGCGCGCTGCAGGCCGAGCGCGTCGTAGAGCTCACGGGCCGTGGCGGCGATGTCGCGGGAGACGTCCGTGCTGTCGCGAAGGGAGCGGGAGCGGGTGATCGTCGTGAAGTCGGCGAAGCGCACCTTGATGCTCACCGTGCGGCCGACGAGCCCGGCCGCCCGCAGCCGGGAGGCCGCCTTGTCGGCGAGACCGAGCAGGGTTCGGTGGACCACCTCGGGGTCGTCGACGTCGTGGCCGAAGGTGCGCTCGTTGCCGATGCTGCGTTCGCGCCGGACGGGCTCGACCGAGCGTGGGTCGCGCCCCCACGCGAGGTCGTGCAGGTGGGCGCCGGTGGCCTCCCCGAGCGCGCGCACGAGGGTCGCGCGCGGGGTGTGGGCGATGTCGGCGACGGTCTTGAGCCCCAGGCGGGCCAGGGCCTCCTCGGTCCGGTCCCCCACCCCCCACAGGGCCCCCACGGGCAGTTGCTGGACGAAGGTGACGACCTCGTCGGCCGGGATGACGAGCAGCCCGTCGGGCTTGGCCAGGCCGGAGGCGAGCTTGGCGACGAACTTCGTGCTCGCGACCCCCACGGAGCAGGTGATGCCCTGCTCGTCGGCGACCGTGTCCCGGATCCGCTGGGCGATCGTGGCCGGCGACCCCATGAGCCGCACCGCGCCGGCGACGTCGAGGAAGGCCTCGTCACTGCTCAACGGCTCGACGAAGGGGGTGATGTCGGCGAAGGTGGCCATGACCGCCGCGGAGATCCGGGAGTAGAGCTCGTGGTCGGGGGGCAGGATCGTCGCCTGGGGGCACAGCCGTCGGGCACGGCCCATCGGCATGGCGGAGGCCACGCCGAAGGCCCGGGCCTCGTAGGTGGCCGACAGCACGACGCCGCGGTTGCCCCCACCGATGATGACGGGCGTGCCGACGAGCTCGGGATGCGCCAGCAGGGTCGCCGAGGCGAAGAAGGCGTCCATGTCGACGTGCAGGATCGTGCACCCGGTGTCGTCGGGTGGTCCGTCGCCGACCCGCGGTGGGGGCCGGTACTGACGCCGGCTCATCGTGGGTCAGTCGCGGCGCGCGACGAGGTGGACGGCGCCACCGAGCGCGGACAGCCCCGTGCGGCCGGCGTCGGCGGAGGCGAGGGCCTCGAGCTCGAGCAGGGCCTGCCGGTCGGCCTCGGTGTCGACGAAGGTGCTGGGCACGAAGTCGCTGAAGATCCGCACCCCCCGCGTCTCGCGCGCGGTGAATCCGGTGCGGGTGAGCATCTCGGCCAGGGCCGCCCGGTCGAAGCGCCGCGGCACCGGGTCCTCCTCGCCCCACCGGCCGTCGGGCGCGGTCAGCGCGGCGCGGGCCTGGTCGAAGCGGCCGGCGAGGGCGCGGGCGATGACCGCGGCCACGCGCTGCGCGGTGACGAGGGACAGGTGGCCGCCGGGCGCGAGGACCTCGGCGATGCGGGTGAGGGTGGCCTCGGGGTCCTCCACGTACTCGAGGGTGCCGTGGCAGCAGAGCAGGTCGATGCTGCCCGGTGCGACGATCCCGGCGAGGGTGTCGGCGTCGCCCTGGACGGAACTGATCCGCTCGGCGGCGTCGGACTCGGCGACGCGACGGCCCATCGAGGCCAGCGCGTCGGGGCTCGGGTCGACGACGGTGACGGTGTGTCCCTGCTCGGCGAGGGCCACGGCCAGCCCGCCGGTGCCGCCCCCGAGGTCGAGGACCCGCAGAGGGCGTCCGAGCTCGCTGCGGCGGGACTCGCTGAGCTCACGCACCTGGGACCAGACGGCGGCGGTCCGGACGTTGCCCTCGACCCCGCTGCCTCCACGGCGCCATGCTCGCTCCTCACTCATGGCCCCAACCCTAGTCGCCGCCCCCGACACCCCCTTCGGCCTCCCCGCTCCGGGTCGAGGTACCTGCGACCGACTATCCGGTCGGGGATACCTCGATCCACCGTCAGGTGAGGAGAGTCCCCTGGTGATGGACCTGGCGCCAGCCTCCATCCCGCTCGCACCAGATCGACGTGCGTCGCGCGCGGCGCTCCCCCTGGGCCGACGTCCACGAGACCCTGATGACGCTCGGTGCGATGACCCGGGCTCGCAGGTCGTCGATCTCGATGGTCGACAAGTCGGGGTCCGCGGACTCCGACTCGAGCATCGCAAGGATCGAGTCGCGGTCCCAGACCCGACCAGACGCCCCGACCTCCTCGAAGTCCGGGGCGATGAGGTCGCGCAGACGCCCGGCATCGGCCCGCGTCTGTGGCGACTGCAGCTCGCGCTCGAGGTCCAGGACCGTGATCAGCGCCAAGTCATCCATGTGGACATTCAAGTACAGGTCGCCACCAACACCCGCTGCGCCTCCCCGCTCGGGGTCGAGGTACCTGCGACCGACTATCCGGTCGGGGATACATCGACCCAGGGCGAAGGGGGCTGACCCGGCGGGTCTGCGCCCGTCAGTGGCCGGAGCTGCCGGGCGAGGAGTGCCACAACTTGCGCGGGGGCTGCACGCCGGAGCCGGCGGGGCGGGTGTCGGCCCACGGCGACTGCCTGAACCCCGAGGCGTGCACGAGCACCCGGTGCCCGGCCGGCTGCTGGTGCGCGGCGTCGCGGGCCCGGGCGAGCTCGTCGGCCTCGTCGAGGGCGGCATGGACCGCGGGCAGCCCGCCGCGCTGCCACGCCTCCCACAGCGTCGACAGCTCCCACGCCCCGGAGGCGAGCACCGAGACACCACGCGGCCCGGCGCGGCGGATCGTGCCGCGCACGAGCAGCAGCCAGGAGTGGAAGACCGTCGCCGCGTAGGGCCCCTGCACGTCCTCGAAGAAGGTCGCGTCGACCGGTCCGCTCGCGTCGTCGACGGTGAGGAAGACGACCCGGCGCCCGGACCGGATCGGTGGGGTCTGGGTCGCGACCTTGACCCCGGCGGCGAGGATCTGAGCGCCGCTGCGCACCGAGAGCAGGTCGGCGCTGCGGGTCACCCCGAGCGCCTGGAGCATCGGCGCGTAGAAGTCCATGACGTGCCGCGAGGCGTCCAGCCCGAGGATCTCCAGCTCGGCGCTCACCTGGTCGGGGACGCTCATCTCGGGCAGGCCGACGCCCTCGCCGAGCTCCGGGGAGTCGCCGAGGTCGAGGGTCAGCTGGCTCGCCACCGGAGCGACCGTGCTCGTGCGCACCTGCTGCGCCCCCGGCTGGCCGGCGGCCCACGCCGGCGCCTCGGGACGCCGCGGCCCCGAGGACACGCGACCCCTCGACCGTCCTCGCGAGCGTCCCGTCGCCGCCGCCCGCGTCCACCGGTCGAGCTCGGCGACGTGCAGCAGCAGGTCACGCCGGGTCAGCCGCCCGCGGCTGCCGAGCCCCGGGCCGCCGTGCCCGGCGCCCGTGCCGTGCACGGAGTCGAAGGCCCCGACGAGCACGAGCCGCTCGACGACCGGCCGGCTGACCTGCGCCCGCTGCCAGAAGTCGGCGAGCGAGTCGTACGGCGCGCCGGCGACGACGCGGGCGATCTCCCCTTCGCTCATGCCCTTGACGTCCGCGAGCGAGAGGCGGATCCCCCAGGCCGACCCGTCGGGCAGGTCCGGGTCGTCGGGCGGCGGGGCGGGCACGGGCGCCGGCTCGACGAGGTACTCCCCCGTGCTCGCGTTGACGTCGACCCCGAGGATGCTCACGCCGAGCGAGCGGGCCTCCTCGAGCAGCAGCCGCTTGGGGTACATGCCGGGGTCGTGGGTGAGCACCCCGGCGAGGAAGGCGGCCGGGTGGTGCGCCTTGAGCCAGGCCGACTGGTAGGTCGGCATGGCGAAGGCGGCGGCGTGCGCCTTGCAGAACCCGAAGGAGGCGAAGGCGGCGAGCACCGCCCAGATGCGGTCGACGTCCTCCTGCGGGTAGCCACGGGCAGCCGCCGCGG
>NZ_BCSQ01000030.1 GCF_001570945.1 Janibacter anophelis NBRC 107843 | reverse complement strand
CGGGCGGGCAGTCACCCAGGTCCTTGGGCAGAAAGATGAGGACCTGCGTCCCGGTGACGAAGACCCCGCCGGTGGGGAGCGCCAGGTGCTGGTCGAGGCGGATGAGGACGGTCTGACGATCTATCCGCAGGCGATCAGCGGGGACACCGGTATATGGGATGTCCCAGCGCACCCTGATCTGCGCGAGCTGCCGCGACAGGCCTCCCTGACTGACGTGGGACAGGCCGTGTCGTTGATGGCCGACGAGCAGACGGAGTGGGGCTGACCCGAGTCGGCCCGCGCCGGACCCGCACCCGGGTGCGTCGCGGCTGTATTAACGCAGGTCGCCGTCGCGACGGATGGGACGGGTGGCGTCGGCGGGGCCACCCTCGCGGCCGATCGGGCGGGTCTCGCCGTCCCGGGTGTCGATGCGCTGGGTCTGCAGGGTGGGGTCGTGGCGCTCGGCGGCCTCGGCCCGCTCCCGGGCGATCTCGGTCGAGGTGCGCTGGTCCTCGAGCTCGCGGTCGCGGCGGGCGACCTCCTCGCGGTGCGCCGCCTCCTGCTGCGCCAGGCGCTCGCGCGCTTGGAGCTCCTGCTCCTTGCGCAGGCGACGCTGCTTCGCCTTGCGAGTCAGCGCCCACTTGATGAGGACCAGCCCGAGCCACAGCAGGAGCATCGTCAGCATGCCCGCGATGACGAGGGTCAACGGGTCCAGGCTGATCGTCACGGCCTCGAAGAGCTTGATGTCGACGTCCTGACCGGCGACGTCCGGAGCCTGCGTGCCCACGAGCAGGGCAGCCCCGAGGGCGACGGCGACGAGCACGAGGATGAGGCCGAGGATGACCATGGCAGTCCTTCCGGGTACGTCAGCCGGCGGTCTCCGGCAGGGGGTCCTCGCTCACTGTATGGCCGAGCGACCCCAGGAGCATGTCGAGCAACGCCACGGCTCCGCGCGCGTCGAGCGGCTCGTTGCCGTTGCCGCACTTGGGGGAGACGACGCACGCCGGGCACCCGCTGCCGGAGCACCCGCACCCCGCGATCGTCTCCCGGGTCATCGCGAGCCACTGACCGATCCGGTCGTGGGCCCGCGCGGCGAAGCCCGCTCCGCCCGGGTGGCCGTCGTAGACCATGATCGTCGGCAGCCCCGTCTGCGGGTGCAGGTCCGTCGACACCCCGCCGATGTCCCACCGGTCGCAGGTCGCGAGCAGCGGGAGCATCCCGATCGCGGCGTGCTCGGCCGCGTGAGCAGCACCGGGGACGTCCGCCTCGGCGACACCGGCCGCGGCCAGCGCCTCCGGCGTCATCGTCCACCAGACCGCGCGCGTCGACAGCGTCCGCTCCGGCAGGTCAAGGTCGTGCCGGCCGATGACCTCGCCGTTGGGCAGCCGCCGCAGGAACCCCGTGACCTGTCGCCGCACGTCCACCCGGCCGAAGCTCACCCGCACCGGACCGTGGTCGACGCCCACCTCCTCGGCGACGATGTCGAAGGAGGAGACCGACTGGGCGTGGGTCGACCACCCCGGGTCACCCGCCACGACCGTCGCCGTCGACTGCTCCAGGTCGAGCTCCGTGACGACGAAGCTGCGCCCCTGGTGCACGTGGACCGCGCCCGTGTGGACCTGTGCGTGCGCCGACGCCTCGTCGACCGTGCCGACGACCCGGCCGGACCTCCCTTCGACGATGCTCACGACCTCGCCGATGCCCCGGAGCGAGACGTGCTCGCCCGGGCGGTCGGGTCGGGTCCAGAACCATCCACCCGGCCGCCGACGCAGGATGCCGCGCTCCACGAGCACGTCGAGGACACCGGACAGGCCCTCGCCGAACCACCGCTCGTCATCGAGCGTCACCGGGATCTCGGCCGCCGCGCACGCCACGTGCGGGACGAGCACGTGCACATTGCCCGGGTCGAGCACATTCGTCTCGACCGGCGCATCGAAGACCACCTCAGGGTGCTCGACCACCCACGTGTCCAAGGGGTCGTCGGCGGCGAGCAGCACGGCGAGAGCGTCCTGCCCGTCACGGCCGGCCCTCCCGGCCTGCTGCCACACCGACGCCAGGCGGCCCGGCCAGCCGGCCATGAGCACGACGTCCAGGCCGGCGATGTCGATCCCGAGCTCGAGGGCATTGGTCGCCGCCAGCCCGAGCAGGTCGCGCTCACGCAGGCGCCGCTCGATGACCCGGCGCTCCTCCGGCAGGTAGCCACCACGGTAGGCGGCGATCCTCCCTTCGTCCGTCGCGGAGACCTGACGGGCGGCGGAGGAGGCGAGCGCCTCGACCCCGGCCCGCGACCGGGCGAAGGCGAGCGTCTGCACGTCGCGCCCCACGAGCTGCGCCATGAGCTCGGCCGCCTCGGTCGTGGGGGAGCGACGGCTCCCTTCGTCGTCCTCCGGCGGTTGCCACAGCGCGAAGGTCACGCCACCGCGCGGCGAGCCGTCCTCGGTGACGGCGAGCACCTCGTCCCCGATGAGGCGGGAGGCGTGGGCCCCCGGATCACCGACGGTCGCCGACGCGAGGACGAAGACCGGGTCCGCGCCGTAGCGCCGCGCCACCCGTCGCAGCCGCCGCAGGAGCAGCGCGACGTGCGAGCCGAAGACCCCCCGGTAGACGTGGCACTCGTCGACGACGACGTACCGCAGCCGCCGCAGCACGTGCGCCCAGTGCTCGTGACCCGGCAGCAGGGAGTGGTGGACGAGGTCGGGGTTGGTGAGGATGACGTCCGCATGGTCCCGGATCCAGCGGCGCTCGTCGGTCGGGGTGTCACCGTCGTAGGTCGCGGCGCGCACGCCGGGCACCGCCCACGACTGGATGCGGGCGAGCTGGTCGGCGGCCAGCGCCTTGGTGGGGGAGAGGTAGAGGGCCGTCGCGCCGCGCCCGTTGGCCGCGGACCTGCCGTCGAGCACCGCGGTGAGCGAAGGGAGGAGGTAACCGAGCGACTTGCCCGAGGCCGTGCCCGTCGACAGCACCACGTGCTGCCCGTCGTGCGCGGCCTGCGCCGCGCGGGCCTGGTGGGACCACAGCCGCTCGATGCCCGCACCCGCCAAGGCCTGGCGCAGGGGAGGTGCCACCCAGTCGGGCACGTCGACGTGCTGCGCGGGGCGTGCCGGGATGTCCTCGACGTGGCGCACCCGCTCCTCCCGGCCCGCTGACAACGCGGCCAGCAGCTCGCGAGCCTGCGGACGGGGTGAGGACATGTGTTCTACGGTAGGCGGATGCCGATCTCCGTCACGACCAGCACCACGGGGGAGGTCAACATCGTCCACGTCAGCGGCGAGATCGATGTGACCTCGGCCGCCGTGCTCCGCGATGCCCTCGAGGCGCTCATCGCCGATGGGCGCCGCCGCCTGACGCTCGACCTCGGCGAGGTGACCTTCATGGACTCGACGGGCCTCGGGATCGTCGTCGGCCGGCTGAAGAAGCTGACCCGTCACGGCGGCGTCCTCACCGTGGCCGCCGACCACGAGCGCGTCCTGCGCGTCTTCACCATCACCGGGCTCGACCAGCTCATCGACATCCGCCCGACCCTCGCGGCCGCGGTCACGGCCGCGAAGGAGCCCGTCGCCTGACGCAACCGCGCGTCCGCCTCGGGCGTCTATCTGCGCACAGCCGGAGAGTTGGAGGAGCAGTGGACACCGTCGTCGTTCTCAGCCGAGCGGGCACCCGATCGGTGCCGACCCCGCTGCAGGCGTGCATCGAGGAGCACGGGACGCTGCAGTTCGTCACCCGTCAGGAGGCACCGCACGGACGCGAGGCGGCGCAGCTGCTGCGCTCGGCCACGGTCCTGGCGACGACGAATGTCACCCTGCCACGTCTCGACGCCGAGCTCCTGCGGGCCTGCCCGCGCCTGCGGCACGTCGTCCTCTACGCGACCGGGTACGAGCACGTCGATCTCGACGTCCTCGACGACCACGGAGTCGGCCTGACCGTCCTGCCGGAGTACGCCACCCCCGCCGTGGCCGAGCACGCACTCGGACTCCTGCTCGGGCTCGCCACCCGGGTCCACCTCGCCAACGACCGATCCCGTCGCCTCGTGCCCCCATCCACCTCCCTGCGCGGGATCGAGCTCGGTGGACGCACCCTCGGCATCATCGGCGTCGGTCGGATCGGCGGGCACCTGGCACGCATCGCCGCAGGGGTGGGCATGCGGGTCATCGGCAGCGACACCGACGAGGTGGCCTGCGCCGTCGCGCGGGAGCAGGGGATCCCCATGGTGGACACACCGAGGCTGCTCGAGCGTGCGGACGCCGTCGCCCTGTGCTGCTCGACCGACCCGCACGCGCCCCTCGTCGTGGGTGCCCCGGAGGTGGCGCGACTGCGCCCCGGAGCGCTGCTGGTGAACATCGGCCGGCCGGCACTGGTCGACCACGACGCGGTGGCCGCAGCGATCCGCACCGGGCACCTGCGCGGCTACGGGATCGACGACGCCGTCTTCGACCCGGACTGCGACCTGGTCACCGAGGGGCGGGTCCTGCAGACCGACCACAGCGCCTGGTGGCGTGACGAGGTGCTCGAGCGCGGAGCGCACCACTTCGGCCGGGCCATCCTCGCCGCGGTGCGGGACGAACCCGTCGACGTCGTGACGGCCCGACCCGAGCGCACGGAGCAGATCGCATGACCGCGCGCGCCCGCACGCTGCTGCTCCTCGCGCTGGGCCTGACCTGGCTGGTCGTCCCCGCCCTGCTCTTCGCTGCCCAGTACCCGACGTGGTGGGTGTGGATCGCCCAGGAGCAGGTCCCGATGACGTGGTTCCAGTCGGTCACCCTCGTCGTGGCGGGGGTGGTCGCCGGCCTCGGGTGGTTCGTGACCGGGCTGCTCGACCTGCGCCATCGCCGCGGGCTGGCGCTGCTGGCCGTGGGCTTCTGCGCGCTCGCCTTCGACGAGCGCTTCGCCGTCCACGAGCGCCTGCGCGACGGGTACCTCGCCCCCCGGGACGTGCGCCTGCCCCTGCTGACGTGGATCGCCCCCGGGGACTTCCTGCTCCTGCTCGTCGGGGTGGTCGGGCTCGTGCTGCTGCCCGTCGTCCTGCGCAGCATGCGGGAGGACCGGTGGGCCACGGCGCTGCTCGTGGTCGGGGTCCTCCTGGCCTGCATCACCGTGGGGACCGACTCGATCGACCCGCACACCTGGTCGGTGGAGGGCGAACGCGTCCAGCAGACACTCGAGGAGGTGCTCGAGCTCGGCGCGGGCCTGGCCTTCCTCGGGGCCGTCGCGTTGCGCCTGCTGGGGATGCTCGAGGAACTGGGGGCACGTGCCAGGCACGTTCAGCCGCAGGTCACCGACCGCGAGGTGGAGCCGGTCTGACGAGGGGCGACGCCCCCTTCGTCCGACGGGGGGCCCAGCGGGACAACGGCTCTGCGTCCCCCACCCGGGAGGACTTCCGGCGCTAGGGTGTGGCCACGGCTGTGGTCCGCGTCACAGCGATCGCGGCCGTGACCCGCGTCCATCAAGGAGGATGGCATGGCAGTCACGTACGGGACGCTGACCACCGCGTCGGCGATCGACCTCGACGGCACCAACCTGACCCTCGTCGGTGGGGTGGCGGTCATCGGACTCGTCGCCCTCGTCCTCGGGGTGGTCCTGCGCGGGCAGGTGCTCGCTGCGGGGGCCGGCACCGAGCGCATGCAGGAGATCGCGGGCGCGGTCGAGGAGGGCGCACACGCCTATCTGCGACGGCAGTTCCGCACGCTGGTCATCTTCGTCGCCCTCGTCTTCGTCCTGCTGCTCTTCCTGCCCGCCGACTCCCAGGCCGTGCGGTGGGGTCGATCCGGCTTCTTCGTCCTCGGCGCCGCCTTCTCCGCAGCGATCGGCTACCTGGGCATGTCGCTGGCGGTCAAGGCCAACGTCCGGGTCGCAGAGGCGGCCCGCTCCACCGGCCGCGACGACGGGATGCGCATCGCCTTCCGCACCGGCGGCACGGTTGGCATGTTCACCGTCGGCCTCGGCCTGCTCGGCGCCGCGGTCGTCGTCCTCGCCTACCGCGGGGACGCGCCCAAGGTGCTCGAGGGCTTCGGCTTCGGCGCCGCCCTGCTCGCGATGTTCATGCGGGTCGGTGGCGGCATCTTCACCAAGGCGGCCGACGTCGGCGCCGACCTCGTCGGCAAGGTCGAGGCGGGCATCCCGGAGGACGACCCGCGCAACGCGGCGACGATCGCCGACAACGTCGGTGACAACGTCGGCGACTGCGCGGGCATGGCCGCCGACCTCTTCGAGTCCTACGCCGTCATGCTCGTCGCCGCGCTCATCCTCGGCTCCGCCGCCTTCGGCGCGCACGGCCTCGTCTTCCCCCTCCTCATCCCCGCCATCGGTGCCGTGACGGCGATGCTCGGCATCTTCATCACCCGGGCGAAGGGGGGAGAGTCCGCCCTCGACGCGATCAACCGCGGCTTCTACATCTCCGCCGTCATCTCGGCCGTCCTGTGCGCGGTGGCCGCCTACACCTACCTGCCCGGCAGCTACGCCGACCTCGGCTCCCCGGACGAGGCCGTCGCCCAGCTCGTCGGCGACCCGCGCCGCGCCGCGCTGCTCGCCGTGGTCCTCGGCATCGTGCTCGCCGCCGTCATCCTGCGGATGACCGGCTACTACACCGGCACCGACAGCCGCCCGACCAAGGACGTGGCCCGCACGACCGAGACCGGCGCCGCGACGGTCATCCTCTCCGGCATCAGCCTCGGCCTGGAGTCCGCGGTCTACAAGGTCGTGACGATCGCGGTCGTCATCTACCTCGCCTTCCTCCTCGGCGGGTCCTCGGTCGTCCTCGGGCTCTTCTTCATCGCCCTCGCCGGCTGCGGCCTGCTGACGACCGTCGGCGTCATCGTCGCGATGGACACCTTCGGCCCCGTCTCCGACAACGCCCAGGGCATCGCCGAGATGTCCGGGGACGTCGACGACGAGGCGGCGCAGGTGCTCACCGAGCTCGACGCCGTGGGCAACACGACCAAGGCGATCACCAAGGGCATCGCGATCGCGACGGCCGTGCTCGCCGCCACCGCGCTCTTCGGCAGCTACACCGACGCCTGGCGCTCGGCCCTCAACGGCATCGACGAGGCCACGGTCAGCCCCGAGCGGGTGGCCGACCTCGAGCAGATGGTCAACACCCAGATCGTCTCGCCCAACGTGCTCGTGGGCGTGCTCATCGGTGCGGCCGTCGTCTTCCTCTTCTCCGGTTTGGCGGTCAATGCCGTCACCGTCGCGGCCGGCTCGATCGTCCACGAGGTGCGTCGCCAGTTCCGCGAGCACCCCGGGATCATGGCGGGCACGGAGAAGCCCGAGTACGCCCGGGTCGTCGACATCTGCACCCGCGACTCGCTCGGCAAGCTCGCCACCCCCGGCCTGCTCGCCGCGCTCACCCCGATCGTCGTCGGCTTCGGCCTCGGCATCGGCGCGCTCGCCGGATTCCTCGCCGGGGCGATCGCCTGCGGTGCCCTGATGGCCGTCTTCCTCGCCAACTCCGGCGGCGCCTGGGACAACGCGAAGAAGATCGTCGAGGACGGCAACCACGGTGGCAAGGGCTCACCCGGCCACGAGGCCGCCGTCATCGGCGACACCGTCGGCGACCCCTTCAAGGACACCGCCGGCCCGGCCATCAACCCCCTCATCAAGGTGATGAACCTCGTCGCCGTCCTCATCGCCCCGGCCGTCATCACGCTCTACCTCGGTGACGACACCCAGCAGCTCATCCGGTGGGCCATCGCCATCGTGGCCCTGCTCATCGTCACCGTCGCCCTGGTCATCACCCGCCGGGACGACGTGGCGATGACCGACACCGACAGCGAACCCGTCGTCGAGCGGGCCTAGGCTCGACGTCGTGACCTCCACGGCGACCCCACGCACCGACCCGGCCCTGCTCGACGCGCTGCGGGAGGACCTGGCCGCGGCCCCCTTCGGCGTCGACGAGGTGCACGAGCGGCTGGGTGACCTGGCCGCGCGAGCGCTCGGTCGTGAGCAGGTGCTGCCCGCGCGCCGCGCTGTCGCGGGGGCCACCGACCCGCTCGGTGTGCTCATCGGGTGCTTCGGGCTCGGGCTGCCGACCTCTGCCGACGACCTCGCGGGGGCGTTGCCCCGCACCGGGGTCACCGGTGCCGTCGCGCTCGGGATCGTCGAGCCGCACGGCGCGCACGTCGTCGCCACGTGCGACCTGCGGCCCTACGGCGACGACGCCGGCCACGCGTGGTGGGTCGCGTCCGACCCGACCGAGCACGCCCGCACCGAGCCGCTGCCCGTCGACCACGTCCTGGGCATCGGCGGCGCCTCCTCGACGCTCGCGTCGTGGACCCCGCGCGCGCAGGTGCCCCGGGCGCTCGACGTCGGCACCGGCTGCGGGGTCCAGGCCCTGCACCTGTCCACCCACGCGGACAGCGTCGTCGCGACCGACCTCTCCCGCCGCGCGCTCGGCTACGCGGCCTTCAACGCCGCGCTCAACCGGGTCGACTGGGACCTGCGCGCCGGGTCCTTCCTCGAGCCGGTCGCGGGCGAGGCCTTCGACCTCGTCGTGAGCAATCCCCCCTTCGTCATCACGCCGCGCGCCGAGGGGGTGCCGCTCTACGAGTACCGCGACGGCGGCGCCGCCGGGGACGCCGTCGTCGAGGCGCTGACCAAGGGGGTCGGCGCCCACCTCGCACCCGGCGGCATCGCCCAGCTGCTCGGCACCTGGGAGACCGTCGCCGGCCAGGACTGGCGCGAGCGGCTGGGGGAGTGGATCGCGGCGAGCGGGCTCGACGCCTGGGTCGTGCAGCGTGACGTGCAGGACCCCGCCGAGTACGCGGAGCTGTGGTCCCGCGACGGCGGGCACCTGCCCGGCACGCCGGGGCACGAGGCGCTCGTGGGCGCCTGGCTCGACGACTTCGCCGCGCGGGGTGTGGAGCAGATCGGCTTCGGGATCATCACGCTGCACCGCCCGACGACCCAGCGCGCTCCCTTCGTCGATCTCGTCGAGGTGAGCGGTCCGGTCGCCTCACCCATGGGGCCGACCATCGCCGCCGGGCTCGCCGCACGCGACCGCCTCGCCGCCCTCGACGACGACGAGCTGCTCGACCGCCCCTGGCGGTGCGCGGACGACGTGACGACCGAGACGCACGCGGCGCCCGGCGCCACCGACCCCAACGTCATCGTCCTGCGCCAGGGCGGCGGACTGGCCCGCTCGGTGCGCCTGGACACCCTCGACGCCGCCCTGGTCTCCGTCTGCGACGGCGAGCTGACCGCACGCCAGGCGCTCACCGCGATCTCGGCGCTGCTCGACGTGCCCACCGGCGAGGCCCTCGCGGCCGGCGCTGGCCTCGTGCGGCGACTCGCGGCCGACGGGCTGCTCCTGCCGGGCTGACCCCCGGGGACGGCGCAGGGCGGCCGGAGACCCGGCCGCCCTGCGTCGTGCTCACGCTCCGGAGGGAACGTGGGGGAGCGTCACTGCATGGAGAGCTTCCACTCATCCTCGACCTTGATGAGCTTGACGTCGTTCTCCTCGCCCTCCTTGTTCTTGACCTTGACGGTCGCGGTCTTCTCGTCCTCGGCGACCTCGGAGGAGATGACCTCGATGTCGTCGGCGTTGACCTCCTCGGCGACCTCCTCGCCGCTCTCCTTCATGCCGTCGACGCAGTTCATGCCGCCCTGCTCCATCGTCTTGACCATCTCGGGGTCGATGGAGTCGCAGATCTTTTCGTAGTCCTTGTCCTCGAAGGCCTGGGCGAAGTCGGTGACGGCCTGCTCCGCCTCGTCCTCCGGGCTGGCGCCGCACGCGGCGAGGCCGAGCACGAGACCACTGGTGGCGACGATGGTGGCGAGCTTCTTCATGGGTGTCCTCCCGTCCTGCCCGGCGGGCGCGCCGGGTCTGCTGGTACCGACCCTAGCGACGGGTCGGTGCCGGCGCGACGGGGAGGACTCCCCGACGGGGGTGAGTCCCGCCACCGAGAGCGGTCGGCTCAGTCGAACTGCCAGGACCGCTTCGACAGACCGAACCAGAAGCCGTCGACCGCGGTCGCGCGCTGCGTGGCGCCCGAGGCCTCCGCCGCACCGGCCGCGATGTAGAGCGGGGCCCAGTGCTCGGTGCGCGGGTGCGCCTCGTGCGCGGCCGGGGCCACCTCGAGCATGCGCTCGAGCAGGTCGAGGTCACCCGACTCGACCGTCTCGGCGGCCCAGTGGTCGAACTCGCTGGAGACCGAGGGCGGCGTCGAGTCCGCGCCGGCGCGCGGGTTGAACCAGCGCAGGTTGTGGGTGGTGAAGCCGGACCCGACGATGAGCGTGCCCTGGTCGCGCAGTGGCGCAAGGGCGCGGCCGAGCTCGACCAGCTCGCCCGGGTCGAGGGTCGGCATCGACATCTGCAGGACGGGCACGTCCGCGTCCGGGTACATCTCGACGAGCGGTACGTAGGCGCCGTGGTCGAGGCCACGGGTCTCGTCGCGCTGGACCTCGACCCCCTTCGTGCTCAGCAGGCCGGCCACCTCGTCGGCGAGCTCGGGCGCGAGCGGGGCGTCGTACTGCACCTCGAAGTACTTCTGCGGGAAGCCCCAGAAGTCATAGGTGAGCGGCACCTTGCGCTGGGTGGGGCTGACGGTGACGGGGGCGTCCTCCCAGTGGGCGGAGACCATGAGGATGTTGGTCGGCTTGTCGAAGGAGGCGGACCACCGCGCCAGCTCGGCGGTCCAGCGCGCGTCGTCGGCCAGGGGCGGTGCGCCGTGGGAGAGGAAGAGGACAGGAGGAGTGGTCATGACCTCACAATACTTGTATCTACAATTAAAAACAAGCGTGGAACGTCTCGCGACCACCCTGCCATGCGGAGGGCGTCCCCGGCCCGTAGTACGGTCGGCGCCAGATGAGCCCGACGTCGAAGCAGCGACGAATCCGCTGCACGCGGGATCAGGAAACGAGGCACACATGGCCAGCAAGCTCGTCATCGTGGAGTCACCCGCCAAGGCCAAGACGATCGCCGGGTACCTCGGCAGCGACTACGCGGTCGAGGCGTCGGTCGGTCACATCCGCGACATCCCCACCCCCTCCGAGATGCCCGCGGAGATGAAGAAGGGGCCCTTCGGCCGCTTCGGGATCAACATCGAGGAGGGCTTCGAGCCCTTCTACGTCGTCGACCCGGACAAGAAGAAGAAGGTCGCCGAGCTCAAGCGCCTGCTCAAGGACGCCGACACCCTCTACCTCGCCACCGATGAGGACCGCGAGGGCGAGGCCATCGCCTGGCACCTCCTCGAGACCCTCAAGCCCAAGGTCCCCGTCAAGCGGATGGTCTTCCACGAGATCACCAAGGAGGCCATCCAGCGCGCCGTCGAGGAGACCCGCGAGCTGGACCTCGACCTGGTCAACGCGCAGGAGTCGCGCCGCATCCTCGACCGCCTCTACGGCTACGAGGTCTCGCCGGTGCTCTGGCGCAAGGTCAAGGCCGGCCTGTCCGCCGGCCGCGTGCAGTCGGTCGCCACCCGCATCGTCGTCGAGCGCGAGCGCGAGCGGATGGCCTTCAAGGTCGCCTCGTACTGGAGCGTGGAGGGGACCTTCTCCTCGACCTCCGCTCCCTTCGCCGCCCGGCTGGCCTCCCTCGACGGGACCAAGGTCGCGACCGGCAGCGACTTCGACGACACCGGCGCGCTCAAGGGCAGCGCCCGCCAGCTCGACGAGCGCGCGGCCACCGCCGTCGCCGAGGCGACCATCGCCGCGGCCGTCACCGTCTCGTCCGTCTCGGAGAAGCCCTACACCCGCCGGCCGTACGCCCCCTTCACCACCTCCACGCTGCAGCAGGAGGCCGGTCGCAAGCTCGGGCTCGGCTCCAAGGCGGCGATGGGCGTGGCGCAGAAGCTGTACGAGAACGGCTACATCACGTACATGCGAACCGACAGCACCAACCTGTCGAGCTCGGCGGTCTCCGCCGCCCGCGGCCAGGCGCGCGACATGTACGGCGCCGACTTCGTGCCCGAGGCGCCGCGCGTCTACGGCAAGAAGTCGAAGAACGCGCAGGAGGCGCACGAGGCGATCCGCCCCGCCGGTGACCGCTTCCGGACCCCGGCGCAGGTGGCCGGTGAGCTGCGCGGCGACGAGTTCCGCCTCTACGAGCTGATCTGGAAGCGCACGATCGCCTCCCAGATGGCCGACGCCAAGGGGTCGACGGCGACGATCAAGCTGGCCGCGGACCTCGGCGGGTGCGAGGTCGCCAAGACCGCCGAGTACTCCGCCTCGGGCACCGTCATCACGTTCAAGGGCTTCCTCGCCGCGTACGAGGAGGGCACCGACGAGCCGCGTGAGGCCGCAAAGGGTGGCGAGGCCCGGCTGCCCAAGCTCGCAGAGGGCGCGGCCGTCGACGTCGTCGACGCCAACGCGAACGGTCACGAGACCTCCCCGCCCGCGCGCTACACCGAGGCCTCGCTCGTGAAGAAGATGGAGGAGCTCGGCATCGGCCGCCCCTCCACCTACGCCTCGACGATCAGCACGATCCAGGACCGCGGGTACGTCCGCAAGAAGGGCAGCGCCCTCGTCCCGACCTGGCTCGCCTTCGCCGTCACCCGGCTCATGGAGGTCCACTTCGGTCGGCTCGTCGACTACCGCTTCACCGCGTCGATGGAGGAGGACCTCGACGAGATCGCGTCCGGCTCCGCGGAGCGGGTGGCCTGGCTGCAGCGCTTCTACTACGGCAGCGAAGGGGGGCACGAGGGCCTGCAGGCGCTCGTCGCCGACCTCGGTGACATCGATGCCCGCGCCCTGTCGACGATCGAGATCGGCGACGGCGTCGTCGTGCGCGTCGGGCGCTACGGCCCGTACGTCGAGGAGGTCGTGCCGAAGGGGGTCGACCCGGCCACCGGTGAGGTCACCGACGAGACGAAGACGACGCCGGCCCCCAAGCGGGCCACCATCAACGACGACGTCGCCCCCGACGAGCTGACCCCGGCGATGGCGCGCGAGTTCCTCGCGGCCGCGGCGGACGACGGTCGTGTCCTCGGGCAGGACCCCGAGACCGGCCGAGACGTCATCGTCAAGAACGGTCGCTACGGCCCCTACGTCACCGAGGTGCTCGAGGAGGGCGACGACAAGCCCAAGCGCGGCAAGGCCAAGGTCAAGCCCCGCACGGCCTCGCTCTTCACGAGCATGGACCCGGCCACCATCGACCTCGAGCAGGCGCTGCGGTTGCTGTCCCTGCCGCGCACCGTCGGCACGGTCACCGAGACCACGACCGCCGAGGACGGCACCGAGAAGAGCGTCGAGGTGCCGATCACGGCGCAGAACGGCCGCTACGGCCCCTACCTGAAGAAGGGGACGGACTCGCGCTCCATCGAGACGGAGGAGCAGATCTTCTCCATGACGCTCGAGGAGGCCCTGGCGATCTACGCGCAGCCCAAGCAGCGCGGCCGGGCCGCGGCCAAGCCGCCGCTCGCCGAGTTCGGCGAGGACCCGGTGAGCGGCAAGAAGGTCGTCGTCAAGGACGGTCGCTTCGGTCCCTACGTCACCGACGGTGAGACGAATGCCACGCTGCGCCGTGGTGACGAGCCCGAGACGCTCACCGCCGAGCGCGCCTACGAGCTCATCGCCGAGAAGCGCGCCAAGGGCCCGTCCACCCGCAAGAAGTCGGCGAAGAAGACGACGAAGAAGACGGCCAAGAAGGCCACGAAGAAGGCCGCGGCCTCGTCGACGGCGAAGAAGACGGTCAAGAAGGCGGCCGCCAAGAAGTCCTGAGGTGTGGCGCGTCTGGCGCACGGACGCCGTTGCCCCCTTGGTTACCCGTGGGTATGGTCGCCGGGACCCCGTGCACCGAAGGAGCTGCCCCATGGACCTGGACCCGTCGACATTCGAGTCGATGACTCCGGAGGAGTTCGCCCAGACCGTCAAGAAGATGTCCGACGCGGAGATCTCCGAGGTGATGCGCGGGGAGCACCGCGTGGCCATCCTCGACACGATCTTCGGGCGCTTCCCCGACCTCTTCCGCCCCGACAAGGCGGTCGGGGTCAACAGCACCATCCAGTTCCGCATCACCGGCGGTCCCGAGGAGCACCCGCACGACACCTACGAGATCGTCGTCGACGACGGCACCTGCACCGTCTCGGAGCAGCCCGGCGACACGTACGACGTCTCGCTGATGATGGCTCCTCCGGAGTTCACCAAGATGGTGACCGGTCGGGGCAACCCGACGATGCTCGTCATGCGCGGCAAGATCAAGGTCAAGGGCGACATCGCCACGGCCGCCACGTTCCCGTCCCTCTTCGACATCCCGAAGGCCTGATCCGACATGAACCCACTGATCATCGCCAAGACCATGGCCAAGCGCGGGATGCTCAATCCCGGGCCCCCGGCCGCCCAGGTCAAGCAGCTCACCGCCCTGAAGAAGTGGGGCTTCGGCCTCGCCGGTGAGCTGCGCCAGGCCGCCAACCGCTCGCCCAAGACGGTCGCCGTCATCGACGAGACCCGGGGCGCGACGACCTACGCCGAGCTGCTCGCCAACTCCGAGAAGATCTCGGTCATCCTGCGCGACATGGGATTCGGGCCCGGCGACCGCGTCGGCCTGCTCGCCCGCAACCACGTGCAGGCCATCGAGGTCATGACGGCCACCTCGGCCATCGGCGTCGATCTCGTCCTGGGCAACACCGGTCTGGCCGGGCCCCAGTTCGCGGTCGTCGCGGAGCAGCAGGGGATCAAGGCGCTGATCCACGACGACGAGTTCGCCGAGGTCGTCTCGCACCTGCCCGCGTCGATGCCCAGGATCACCGAGACCGAGCTGGCCCGCAGGGTCGAGCAGGCTCCCCGGCCCGAGCCCCTGCCCGTCCCGGCGAAGGGGGGTCGCACGATCATCCTCACGTCCGGGACCACGGGTACGCCCAAGGGCGCGGCGCGCAAGACCCCCGGCGGTTTCGGTCCGCTGATCTCGATCATCGACCGGATCCCGCTGCACGCGCACGACCGCATCCTCATCTCGGCGCCGATCTTCCACACCTGGGGCTACGCCGCGATGCAGCTGTCGATGGCGCTGCGCGCGACGATCATCCTGCAGCGCAGGTTCAAGCCCGAGGCGGCCCGCGCCGCGCTCGAGGAGCTGCAGCCCGACGCGATGTTCGCCATCCCCGTGATGCTCCAGCGGATGATGGAGCTGCCGAGCGACCCGGCCGCGCGCTCGCGCCGCAAGCTGCGGGTCGTCGCCACCTCCGGCTCCGCCTTCCCGTCCGGCTTCACGACGAGGTTCATGGACGAGTACGGCGACGTGCTCTACAACCTGTACGGCTCGACCGAGGCGTCGTGGGTGTGCATCGCCACGCCGGAGCACATGCGGCGCAGCGCCAACACCGCCGGCACGCCGCCCCTGGGCACGGTCGTCAAGATCCTCGACCACGACGGCCGTGAGGTCCCCGCCGGCGAGACCGGCCGGATCTTCTGCGGCAACGAGCTCGTCTTCGACGGCTACACCAACGGCAACACCAAGGACTTCGTCGACGGGCTCGTCTCGACCGGCGACATGGGCCACGTCGAGGGCGACCTGTACTTCGTCGACGGCCGCGACGACGACATGATCGTCAGCGGTGGCGAAAACGTCTACCCCATCGAGGTGGAGGGCCTGCTCGCCGAGCACCCTGCCGTGCGCGAGGTGTCGGTCATCGGCGTCCCCGACCCGGACTTCGGCCAGCGGCTGGCGGCCTTCGTCGCACTCACCGAGGGCCACACGCTCACCGAGGACGAGGTCAAGGAGCACGTCCGCGCCCACCGCGCCCGCCACTGCATCCCGCGCGAGGTCGTCTTCATGGACGAGCTCCCGCGCAACGCGACGGGCAAGATCCTCAACCGGGAGCTGCGCAAGCACTTCGCATGAGGCTGTGGAGCCTGCACCCCGCCCAGCTGGACCGGGCGGCGCTGGTCTCGGGCTGGCGGGAGGGCCTGCTCGCCCAGGCCGTGCTGCTCGGCCGGACGCGGGGGTACACCCGCCACCCGCAGCTCGAGCGGTTCCGTGAGCTCGGCCATCCGGCGACCGGGGTGATCACCTGGCTGGTCGGCCTCGCGGACGAGGCCGACCGGCGGGGATACCGCTTCGACCGGACCCGGCTGGCGGGGGAGCCCGACCCGACCCTGCGGATGACCGTCACCGACGGGCAACTCGACCTCGAGCGCGCGCACCTGCTGGCCAAGTGCCGGGTGCGCGCGCCCGAGTGGGCCGCCCGGCTCGAGGCCGAGCCCGCCCGACCACACCCGGTCTTCGACGTCGTGACCGGACCGGTCGCCGGCTGGGAGCGCGCCGCCGCGCCGTGACCCAGGAGCCGGGACGCCTCAGAGCCAAGCGCCGAAGGCGAGCGGTTCCCGGGTGAAGCGATAGGTGGCCCAGTTGAAGTGGCTGACCTCTCCCTTCGCGTCACGCTGCACGCGCAGCAGCTCACCCGCCTCCCGCCCGGAGACGGTGCGGTAGCGGTCGGTCCCGTCCGGCTCGAAGACGGATGCCGGCTGCTCTTTCGGCTGACCGGCGATGCGGGCCTCGAGCGTGCCTCGGCGCACCGACAGCACGAAGTGGGTCCCCTCCGAGTACCAGTGGCCGAGGAGCGGGACGAGCTCCTCGGGGACCGCGGTGCCGGGCTCCCAGGGCTCGGGGACCACGGGTTCGCGCTCGATCGCGATCGTGCCGAGCTCGATGGCGGCGGTGGCCGGAGGGACGGGCGAGGATTTGTTCATCAGGATCAGTCCCGTCGTCGCCGACGAGCGCTCCGTGAAGACCCCGGTGATCGATCCCGGCCAGCCGCCGGTGTGCCCCACCCAGGTGCGGCCCTCGTGCCGGACGAGTTGGAAGCCCAGGCCCCACGCCGACGTCCAGCCGACGGCGTCGGCCATGACCTGCGGCTGGCACATCTCCTCGAGGGTGTCGGGGGAGAGGACCTCGTCCACGGGGTCGGCGACGAAGCCGCCCCAGCGCGCCATGTCGGTGGCCGTCGAGCGCAGACCGCCGGCCGGGTCCATGGCCGCCGCGTCGAAGACCGGCTCCTCCACCGGCACGTCGGCGAAGGGGGGAACGTAGTACCCCTTCGCCTGCCGGCCGCTCGGGGCGGTGCCCGTGCGCGTCATGCCGAGCGGGTCGAGGATCCGTCGCCGCACGGACTCCTCCCACGTGCAGCCGTCGAGGCGCTGGATGATCTCGCCGAGCACCGCGTAGGCGAGGTTGGAGTAGTGCCACCGGTGGTGCGGGCGGCCGACCCGCTCGGCCCCTGACCACCCGGCGAGCAGCTCCTCGCGGGAGGGCATGACCATCGTGTCGAAGACGTCGCCGACCGGCTCCCGCTGCATCCCCGAGGAGTGCGAGAGCAACTGGCGGACCGTCACGCGGGCGTGCGAGCTGTCCGACAGGTGCTGCTCGACGGTGTCGTCGAGGTCGAGGCGGCCCTCGTCGCGCAGCGCCATGACCACGACCGCGGTGAAGGTCTTGGAGTTGCTCGCGACGGGGTACTGGGTGTCCGCGTCCGGGGTGTCGCCCGGGGTCGCCAGGTCGATGGTGCCGATCCCGCCGAACCACTCCAGCGCACCCGCGCGCGCCACCCCGGCAGCCAGTCCCGGGACCCTCCCGTCGGTCTGCGCGGTGAGCGCACGGAGGGTCAGGGCACGGGCGGTGTCGTCGCTGAAGGTCATGATCCCCAACGTATCGCCGCTGCGTCACCCGCCGTCCGTGCCGTGCCATAGGGTCGACGGCGTGACGGACAGCGGGTACTTCATCGCCTTCGAGGGTGGCGACGGCGCGGGCAAGTCGACCCAGGTCGGGCACCTCGTCGCCGCGCTCGAGGCCGCCGGCCGCGAGGTCGTCGTCACCCGCCAGCCCGGTGGCACAGCCCTGGGTGCCGCTCTGCGCAACCTCGTGCTGCACGGTGAGCACATCACCGCGCGCGCAGAGGCGCTGGTCTTCGCGGCCGACAAGGCCCAGCACGTCGAGGAGGTCATCCTCCCTTCGCTCCGCCGCGGAGCGGTCGTCGTGACGGACCGCTACGTCGACTCGTCCGTCGCCTACCAGGGTGCGGGCCGCGCGCTCGGCGCGCAGGAGGTCGCCGACCTGCAGTCGTGGGCCGTTGCCGGGCTCACCCCCGACCTGACCGTCGTCGTCGACGTCGACCCGGCCACCGGTCGGCAGCGCCGCGGCGACACGCACGACCGGATGGAGTCGGAGGCCGACGGCTTCCACGCGGCGGTCCGCGAGCACTTCCTCACGATGGCGAAGGGGGAGCCCGCCCGGTATCTCGTCGTCGACGGCTCCGCGCCGGCCGAGGAGATCGCCGCACAGGTGCGCGAGCGGTTGGAGCAGGAGGGCCTGCTGTGAGTGTGCCGACCGCCGCCGGCTCGGCGCCCTCCGCCCGGGCCCCCGTCTGGCGGGACGTCGTCGGCCAGGAGGAGACGGTCGCGACCCTTCAGCGGGCCGTCGCCGACCCCGCTGCCATGACGCACGCGTGGCTCTTCACCGGCCCCCCGGGGTCCGGTCGCTCGACGGCCGCGCGGGCCTTCGCCGGGGCGCTGCTGTGCCCGACCGGTGGGTGCGGTGAGTGCCGCGAGTGCCGCACCGCCGTCGACGGCACCCATGCCGACGTCGACGTGCTCGCCACCGAGGCGCTGTCGATCGGTGTGGCCGCCGCCCGCGACCTCGTCCAGCTCGCCGGGCGCTCGCCGAGCGTCGGCCGCTACCGGATCATCCTCGTCGAGGACGCCGACCGACTGACCGAGCAGTCGGGCAACGCCCTGCTCAAGGCGCTGGAGGAGCCGACGCCCCGCACGGTGTGGCTACTGTGTGCCCCCAGCCTCGAGGACGTGCTCATCACCGTCCGCTCGCGCTCGCGGCACGTGCGGCTGCGCACACCTCCGGTCGCCGAGGTCGCCCGGTTGCTGCAGCGCCGCGACGGCATCGACCCCGGCATGGCCACCTATGCCGCCCGCGCCGCCCAGAGCCACATCGGCCTGGCCAAGCGGCTGGCCACCGACGAGGGTGCCCGGATCCGCCGGCGCGACACGATCACCATGGCCGCGCGCATCCGCGGGGTCTCCGACGCCGTCGGGGCCGCCGCTGACCTGCTGCAGATCGCCGAGCAGGAGCGCGACCGCACCCTCGAGGCCCGGGGCGCCGCGGAGAAGCAGCGCCTCCTCGAGACGCTCGGTGCCGACCCCAGCGCCCGCACCCAGCCGCCGCACATCCGCGCGCAGGTGACCGCACTGGAAAAGGACCAGAAGACCCGCGCCACCCGCTTCACCCGCGACATGATCGACCGGGCGCTGGTGGACCTGCTGTCGGTCTACCGTGACGCCCTCGTCCTGCACGCAGGCTCGCCCGTGGCCCTGGTCAACGAGGACGCGCGGCCGGTCGTCGAAGAGGTCGCCCGTGCCTTCAGCGGTGAGGGGTTGCTCATCGCCATGGAGGCGATCGCCACCGCCCGGGAGCGGATCGCCGCGAACGTCGCGCCGCTGCTCGCGCTCGAGGCGATGGCGGTGTCGTTGCAGCTGCCGCGCTGACGCCACGCGCTCTGAGGAGGTCGCGCAGCGACCGTCTCGAAGGGGCTGGGTGCGTCGACGGACGAAGGACGTGGCGCTGGTGCGCCGACGGACGAAGGACGTGGCGCTGGGCCGAAGTCCTTCGTCGTCGCGTGGTCACGTTGTCGTTCTCGACTTCGGCTTGATTCGCGCCACGCCCTCCGTCCGACGGCTTCGCTCGTGTCGCACCCTCGTCTTGGCCCCGGGCCCGGCGCTCCCTTCGTCCTGAGGCTGCATTGCCCCATGGCAATGCAGCCTCCGGGGGCGTCTCGGTCGGCGCGGGTAGCGTGCGGGCCATGCGTTCTCGTGTCGGCCGGCCCCGCTCCCTTCGCACGTCGGCGCGGAGGGTCGCTGCCGGGTCCGCCGCGATGGCGGTGCTGCTGCCGGTGGCGGGGTGCTCGCTCCTCGAGCCCGACGTGCAGCCGACGGGACTGACGGCGGGGGACCGCACGCCCCCGGAGGGGACCACGGGGCTCGAGCCCTTCTACGGGCAGACGCTCGAGTGGGGCACGTGCGAGCAGGGGACCGGCGAGTGCGCGCAGCTCGAGGTGCCCGTCGACTACGACGACCCCGACGGCGAGACGATCGAGATCGCCGTGCTGCGGGTCCCGTCCAAGAAGGACGCTGCGGGCTCGCTCGTCGTCAACCCGGGTGGGCCGGGCGGCTCCGGGGTCGAGTACGCGGCCGCTGCCGACGTCATCGTCAGCGGGCAGATCCGCAACCACTTCGACGTCGTGGGCTTCGACCCGCGGGGTGTTGGGCGCTCGGCGCCCGTCGACTGCCTGGACGACGCCGACCTCGACGCCTACCTCGCCAAGGACCCCACGCCCGACACCGACGAGGAGCGGGCTGAGGACGTGCAGGACAAGACGGACCTCGCCGAGGGCTGCGTGGCCAAGAGCGGCAAGGTGATCGAGCACGTGTCCACCGCCGACGCCGCACGGGACATGGACGTGCTCCGCGCCGCGCTGGGCGACGGCAAGCTGACCTACCTCGGCAAGTCCTACGGCACCTATCTCGGGACGACCTACGCCGAGCTCTTCCCCGACCGCGTCGGCCGCCTCGTCCTCGACGGCGTCATCCCGCCCGACCTGACGGGGGAGGAGGTTGCGATCGGCCAGGCGAAGGGGTTCGACACCGCGACCAAGGCCTGGGCGCAGGACTGCGTCGACGACTCCTGTCCGCTCGGCGACAGCGTCGACGACGTCGTGCGGAGCGTGCAGGAGCAGCTCGAGGAGCTCGACCAACAGCCCCTGCCCGCCACCGCGGGCATCGAGCTGACCGAGGGGTGGGCGACGTGGGGGATCGCCCAGGCGATGTACGACCAGGGCATGTGGTCCCAGCTGACCGATGCGCTCGTCAGCGCCCGCGACGGCGACGGCGGTCCGCTCAGCGAGCTCGGCCGTGCCTACGCCGGGCGCGATGCCAACGGCGGGTACGCGTCCAACCTCCTCGAGGCCCTGCCGGCGATCAACTGTCTCGACCGCCCGGAGGAGACCTCCGACCCGGAGGCCCTCGCCGAGCGGGCGAGCAAGGTGGCGCCGATCTGGGGACGCGCGCTGGCGTACGAGTCCCCGTGCCCGCAGTGGGCGGTCGAGTCCGACCACGTGCCGCACGAGGTCGACGCGAAGGGGGCCGACCCGATCCTCGTCGTCGGCACCACCCGAGACCCGGCCACCCCCTACGAGTGGGCGCAACGGTTGCACGAACAGCTCGCGGACTCCGCCCTCGTCACCCACGAGGGTGACGGCCACACCGCCTACATGCGCCAGAACGACTGCGTCGACGAGGCCGTCGACCGCTACTGGCTCACCGGCGAGCTGCCCGAGGGCGGGGAGATGACCTGCGAGGAGTGAGCAGCCGGGGTCGGTCACCCGTCTGGGTCACCTTGCTCAGTCGTCGCGCGCGGCGCGTGCACCAGACTGCGGGGGTGATCTCACCGCGTCAGCACCTGAAGAATGCCGCCGGCTTCGTCCTCGTGTGGCTGGTGGCCAAGGTGGCCCACCGGGTCCGATACCGCGCGGGGGAGATCCCTCGCCGGGGTCCGGTGATCCTCGTGGCCAACCACCTGACGATGACCGACCCGCTCGCCGTGGCGCGCGTGGCCATCGGGCACCGCCGCTTCCCGCACTTCCTCGCGATGCAGGAGGTCTTCGGCTGGCCGGGTGTCGGCTGGCTCGCCCGCGTCACCGGACAGATCCCGGTCGCTCGCGGCTCGGCGTCGGCGGCGGAGGCTCTCGACCGCGCGTCGGAGCGGCTCGATGCCGGCGCACTCGTCGCGCTCTACCCGGAGGGGCGGCTGACCACCGAACCCGATCGCATGCCGGGCCCTGCTCGTACCGGCGCCGCCCGTCTGGCCCTGCGCCACCCGGACGCGGCGGTCATCCCGATCGGTACCTGGGGGCCCCAGCAGGGACACCACCACATCTGGCACCGGCACACTGCATGCCTGTCGGTCGGCCCGCGTCTCGACCTGTCCTCCTGGGCCGGCCGCACCGACGACGCCGCGGCCAGGGAGGTCACCGACGAGATCATGACGGCCATCCGCACCGAGATCGGGTACGCCCAGCAGATGTGGCGCGAGCGCCGGGACGGCTGAGCCCGGTGGGCGGCACAGACCTCTGCCGCCGTATCGCCGGACAAGGTCAGGTCGGCGGGTCAGGCTGACGCGACGCGTCGCCACTGACCGTCGACGTACTCGACCAGTCCTAGGTCCTCGAAGTCGTGGAGCCACGTGGTCATCGGCCACTCACCCCACCGTCGGTGGAAGATCGCCGCGTTGCGCAGGATGGCGTCCACGTGCCTCACCGGTGGCGACTCGACCTCGTGGTGCTGGTGGTAGGCGCGGGCGCCGCCGACCCAGCCGTGCCGTGACCCCCGGGCCACGACGAGCCGGCCGAAGTCGGTGTCCTCGCCGCCGTAGCCGACGTAGTCCTCGCAGAATCCGCCGATGTGCGACCACGTGTGCCGGGAGAGGGCGAAGGAGAGCGACCAGAAGAGCTCGGGACGAGGGTTCGGGAGCCGCTGCCCTGGCTCGGGTGCAGGACGTCCGGGGTGGGGATCGTCGACCTGCTCCAGCGAGGCCAGGTCGTAGCCGAGCGGGGGCGGAGGCTGGAGGTACGTCACCGGCCCGGACCAGACGACCTCCGGCTCGTCGGTCACGGCGGCCGCGTAGTCCTCGACGAGGCGATGCCCGGCGAGGCAGTCGACGTCGAGGAAGACGAGGACGTCGGCGCCCAGCTGACGGGCCGCTGCGGCGCCCAAGTTGCGCGCGGCGGCCAACGGGAGCCCCTCCGGACCGCGCCCGAGAGGCACCACGTGCGCTCCCGGCGCCTCGAGAGCCGGGTCGTCCATGGCGACGACGACCCGGTGCTCCGGCACCCGGGTGCCGCGCCACAGGGTGCGTCCCTGGTTGAGCAGGTGGCGATGTCGACCGTGGGCGATCGTGATCGTGGCGACGGTGCTCATGCTCCACCCGCCTCCTGCAGGACTGCGACGAACCGGTCGGCCGCGTGCCCGTCGCACCAGCCCTGCCAGCGGTGGCCGTCGAGCCGACGCGCCCGCTCGAGCAGGGTCGACCAGCCGTCCTCCGGCAGCGAGCGGCACACGATGACCGGCCACCGGTCGTCGTCCAGGGCGCGCCCCATGGCGTGCTGCTCGTCGAAGGGGCGAGCCTGGGGGAGCACGATCGCGGGGCGGCGGGCGGCGGCGGTCTCGGCGACGGCGTTCTGACCGCCGTGGGTGAGCACGACATCGGCGCTGAGGAGCGCGGCGAAGGGGTCCTCCACCCACTGGTCCCCGCCGAGCACCGTCCACGTCCAGCCGGGGGTCCGGCTGCGGGCTGCGGTGAGCTCGTGCTCCGGGGGTCCGTCGCCACCGCGCCCCCACAGGACGGCCACGTGCGCCTCCTCGGTCCGTCGCGGCCGGGGCTCGGTGGGGGCGAAGCGCGAGAGCCCACCCACGCACCGCAGGCGGGCGAGGAGGTCCGGCGGAAGCCCGGTGCGCACCCGGGCGGTGGCGGGCCACATCGCCACGAGGGCCTCGCACACGCCGTACCCGAGCAGGTGCGCCGGATCGGACCGGTCACCGGGCAGCACGACCGCGACCACCGGCACGCCGTGCAGCCGGGCGAGCAGGGTGATCTCGACCGAGTGGTCACTCACGAGCAGGCTCGGACGAGCGGCCTCCAGCCAGGACGCGATCCGGGCCATTCGGCTCGAGAGTCCCGGGTGGCCCACCGGTGCCCAGTGCAGGTGCCCGCCCGCCGTGACGTCGTGGTGGCCGTCCGCGGGCGCGTCGTCGTCCAGGTGGACCCAGTCGCCGGTCCACCCCTTTGGGCGTGGAAGTGTGGACAGGCCGGTCACCTCGCCCGGCCACGCGGACGCGACGGACCGTGCGCGGTGGAGGTGACCGGAGCCGTGGTGGTGCACGTAGTAGCCGATCACGCGGCGGACGCCTCCAGGGCCCGGCTGTACACCCCTTCGTAGCCGTCGACCATCGCGCGGTGGGACAGGCGCTCCTCGGCCTCACGCCGGACCTCTCGCCGGTCCAGCGCGAGTGCGGCGCGCACCGCCTCCGCCAGGCCCTGCACGTCACCGGGATCCGCCAGGGCGCCGGTCCCGGCCGTGACCAGCTCCGGAAGCGCGCCGCGGGAGAACGCGGCGACCGGTGTCCCGCACGCCATCGCCTCGGCGGCCACGAGGCCGAAGGGTTCGTCCCAGGCCGGAGTGACGAGGGCGACGCTCGCGCCGCCGACCAGCTCCGCCAGCTCGCCGTGGGTCACGTGCCCGAGGTACTCGACGTCCTCGCCCAGCAGGGGCGCGACCTCTCGTTCGTAGTAGGTGCGGTCGAGCACCTCGCCGACCAGCCGCAGCGGTACCTCTGCACGCCGCGCGGCGGCGATCGCGAGGTGGGGCGCCTTTTCCGGCACGATGCGGCCCGACCAGATCGCGGGGCCGCCGCCCGGACCCGGACGCCAGTGGTCGAGGTCGACCCCGTTGGGCACGGCAACGCTCGGGACGACGTTCGCCCAGGCGCGAGCGGTGGCGTCACTCACCGCCACGAAGTGACAGTTCGGTCCGGCGAACTCCGCGGCGGAGGTCAGCCACGGCAGGGGTGGCGTGTGGAGGGTGGTCACCACGGGCAGGTCCAGCGCCCACGACATCGCGACCGGCAGGTGGTGGAGGCTGTTGTTGTGCACCAGGTCGTAGCGGGCCCGACCGGCGTGCATCAGGTCCAGCATGAGTCCCAGGTAGGCGTGGTGCTCCTCCATCCAGACCTCCGGCGGGGCGGCGACGTCCTTGCGAGCCGTGTCGTCGGGGGTGTAGACCGCGAGCGGCAGCTCGTGCACGTCCAGGTCGGGGTCCGAGCCGGCCCGGGCGAAGAGCGTGACGTGGTGGCCGCGGCTGCGCAGCTCCTTGGCCAACGCGTGAGTGTGCGCCTCCAGTCCGCCGGCGAAGGGCTCACGCACGGGGAACCGGCTCGACGCGATCAGGCAGATCCGCAGGCTGCTGCGTGGGCGACTCATGACAGCAGCCGTCGGTAGAGGGTCTCGTGCGTGGTCGCGACCTCCAGACGCTGACGGCGACGTTCCTCGACGGTGGGCGCGGGGAGCGGACCGTGGACGTACGCGCTCCGGACGGCCTCGGCGAGGCTCTCGGGGTCGAAGCGCCCTTCGTCCATCTCGTAGGTCAGGACCGGGCCCTGCTCGGCGTAGTAGCCGCAGGTCGGGGCCACGACCGTGGTGCCGAGGTCCCGGCACGCCTCCAGCCACCCCGAGTGGGTACCGAACCGGTAGGGCAGCACGGAGACGTCGAGTGAGCCGAGGTGGTCCCACAGCGCTGCGTCGTCGAGGTAGTCGTGCACACGCAGGTCCACGAGGCCCCGGCACGCGGCCTCCTCGAGGTGGTCGGCCAGGGCGGCGTCGCGTCGTGCGCCGTCGGGGGCCAGCACGTCACGGTGGCCGTTGACCTGGAGCACTCCGCCGGGCAGGTCGGCGACGGTCTCCTCGAGGACGGGCAGGAGTGCCAGCGGGTCCATGTTCGCCCGCAGGCTCTTGACGTGCACGCCGACGCGGAACTCGTCGCGGGTGCCGGAGGAGCGTGCACGGCGGGCGCGGTGGGCCCGCATGGTCGCCAGGTCGACGACGTGCGGGTGAGGCAGGACGATGGCGTCCCGCGCCCACCGACGACGGATCTCGTCGGCTGCGCCGGGGGTCAGGGTGACGACGGCGTCCGCGTGCCGCATGAGCACGTCCAGCTGGCGGGCGTGCGTCGTGCTGTCCGGGTGGTGCGGGTTGCGCAGGTCGTGGGCGGTGTAGACGATCGGCGCTCCCCGCAGGCGGGCGACAGACAGCGCCTCCTCCAGCTGGGAGGGGTCGCGAGCGTCGAAGCCGAACTGCACGTGCAGCAGGTCGTAGTCGGCGTCGGCCAACCACGCGGGGTCCAGCATGACGGGCGGCCACCACTGCTGCTGCGCAGAGCGGTCGGGGGACTGCGGGTCCGGGTCCTCGAGCCGTCGCACGTCCGAGGGCTTGCCCTCGTGGGCGATGTGTCGGACGTAGACGTGCGATCCGGGGACGGAGGCCACCGTGATGGGCCGGTCCTCGCCGGCACCCGGGCGGGTGCGCTCCCTCGTCGCTGACGGTTGCTGAGTCATGCGTCTCCTCTCGGCATACGGGAGACGTGCTGCGGGGTGCACTCCCTCCTCGGCACGTGTACCCGCAGCGCAGGGACTCATCCCCCGCCCGCCGGCCGGGAGGGACCGGCGGCTCAGCCCGTCACGGTGATCGTGTCCCGCCAGCTGGGGATCCACGCCCCGGTCTCGGTGTCCTTGCCGCTCAGCAGCACCTGGTACTCGCCCGGAGGCGCCCACCCACCATCGGGCATGCGACCCTTCCACGTCACGGTCAGGTCGGTGTCGCCTGAGCGCGTGCTCGACCGGTCGGAGATCATGCCGTACTCCTCGCTCGAGATGCGCACCCGCCAGGTCACCTCACCAGCGGTCCTGGCCGTCAGGGCGGACCCGCCACTGGCGTAGGGCACGGTCCGCGGTGTCGTGCGGGGCGTGTACAAGGCCGAGCCCTGCCGCTCCTTGGCGTCGGTGCGGATCTCGGGGAGCTTGGCGTAGAGGTAGCGACCCGGGCACGCGGTCTCGCCGCCGTCGCGGTGGCCGATGACCGTCGGGCGCTGCGCGCCGTTGATCGTCCCTGTGGCCGCGGGATCGATGTGGTGCTTGCCGAGCTTCCACGCCAGGAAGCTCTCGATGCTGGAGACCATCCGTTGCGGGGCGGCCGCCCGGTCGTAGTCGCCCATCGCCGAGATGCCGAAGGTCTCGTCGTTGAACCCCAGCGTGTGCGCGCCGATGACGGCCTTGTCGAGACCTCCGGCGCGGCCCTCCCACAGACGGCCCCACTTGTCGACGAGCACGTTGTAGCCGATGTCGTTCCACCCGCGTCCGTTGACGTGGAAGTCGTAGATGCCGCGCAGGATCTGCGGCACCTCCTCCGCCGTGTAGGCATTGGTCCCGGCAGTGTGGTGCACGACGGCGCCGCGGACCTCGCCGTACTCGGGCTCACCCCGGCGGATCGACTCGTCGGCGCCCCAGGAGGCCCGGCTGTGCACCGAGGGCTTGGCCTGGACGCCCTGGGCGCTCGCCGGGGGCGTGGAGCCCACATCGGCGTCGGCGTCGGAGGTGCCCGGGGCGACCAGGTCGACCTGCAGGTCGTCGGGGCGCACTCCGCCGGACTCGACCCGCACCTGGATGCCGTCGGACTCCCCGGTGATGAGCGGCTGGGTGCCGCCGCGGGCGTGTGCCGCCTCGGCGGTGCCCGCGTCCGGACCGGCCTCGGACTCCAGCAGGCTCCACTCGGTCCACCGGTCGGTCTCGGCGTCCCGGGTGCGCACGAAGGCCTCGACGTCGGTGCGGTCGCCGCTCCACGTGACACCCGCGACGCGGAACCCCTGGGTGTCCAGGGGAGCGGTCATCCCGACGACGTCGTCGCCGGACATGCCGATCGACGGCACCCGGGGTGCCGCCGTGAGGGCAGACCGGTCGACGGCCGGGATCGCGATCGAGGCGCGTTGCGCCGGAACGGGTGTGGGCTTCGCGCTTGTGTCCACGACGGGCACGACCGTGATGAGTGAGGCCGTCAGGGCGGCAGTGGTCAGGCGGGAGAGAGCACGACGAAGGGAGCTCACGAGACACCTCGCAGGGGATCGGGGTCCGGCTGGCCCGGCCACGCTAGGTGCGCTCCGGTCACCGTGCAGCGCGACCGGCCCCTCCTTGCCAAACCGCAAGTCGCTCCTTGCCGTACCGATGCAGTGCGCTGGCCGTTTGATGGTTCCCCAGGCGTGTCGTACTGCAGTTCACCCGGACGAAGGGGGAAGCACCCCGGCGTATCAAGGGACCCGGCGGGCACGGGGCACGAACTGCAGTACGACACGCCGGCCGGGGTACGACGAAGCCCCCGACCGGTGAGGTCGGGGGCTTCAGGTGGAGCCGCCTGTCGGAATCGAACCGACGACCTTCTCATTACGAGTGAGACGCTCTAGCCGACTGAGCTAAGGCGGCATGCGCCCGTGGACGCGAGGCACGAGTATACGGATGAGCGCCCGAGTCGCGTAATCGGGCGGACCGCGGGTTTCGAGGCTCGCGCCCGGTGGCGCTCGCACCTCAACCAGCGGGGTCGTGCGTCAGGCCACGGACTCGTCGACCTGCGTGCCGATCCGCTCGAGCACGACCTCGGCGATGGTCTCCGGGTGGGTCTCCATCAGCCAGTGGCCGGTCTGCAGCTCACGGGTGATCGCCAGCCCGGGCTGGTCGCCCGCCCGACGCCGCAGCTGCTCGACGGTTGCCTTGGTGGACACCTCGCCGAAGGCGGGGTCCTTGGCTCCCCACACGTATGCGGTCGGGATGGGGCGGCGGTGCACGCTGCGGCGGGGACCCCCCTTCGCCCGGCGCTTGCGCCACCACAGGGTCGGCGAGAGGGCCGCCCGGTACCACGCGAAGGTCCCCTCGGCCGCTCCCGGCGTCTTGAGGCGACGGGCGTCGTGGGCGGCCCGCTCGCGGGGCATGCCGATCCGCTCGAGGATCTGCTGGGCGAAGAGGCGGAAGAAGAGCACCGGCACGACCGGCAGCGCGAAGATCGCCATGTACCAGCTGTGCTTGTGCTGGTCGCCGGCCCGGAAGCCCTGCGCCATCGCCGATGGGCTGGGGGTCGAGAGCACGGTGAGCGTGTCCACCCGGTCGGGCTCGCGGGCCGCGATCGCCCAGGCGAGCGCTCCGCCCCAGTCGTGCCCGACGACGTGCGCCCGCTCCGTGCCGACCTCGTCGAGGAGCGCGACGACGTCGCCGACCATCTGGGTGATCTCGTAGTCGAGGTGGTTGCCCGGTCGGGCGCCTGGGGAGTAGCCGCGCAGGTCGGGCGCGATGACGCGCAGCCCGGCCGCGGTGAGGTGGGGCGTCACCTTGTCCCAGGCGGTGCGGTCCTGCGGCCAGCCGTGGAGGAGGACGACGAGCTCGCCGTCCGCGGGGCCGTCGTCGGAGACGTCGAAGGTCAGGCCGTCATGGGAGTAGTAGCGCACGGGTCGAACCTACCCGGCGGCACTCGACCGCATGCGGGGCCGGTCTGCGCCATGATGGCTGCATGGGCGAGCAGCCGGTCGATGCCGAGCTGCGGCGAGTGGCCGCGCTGACGGGTGGCGCACCGCTGTCCGTGAAGTTCTACGACGAGCACCGCGCCGAGGGTGCCCTGACGGCTGCGCGGATCATCCAGCGCAGCGGGTCGTGGCGCGAGGCCTGCGCCGCGGCGGGCGTCGAGACCAACAAGGCGGCGCGCACCTACCGCCGTCGCTGGAGCCGGGAGGACCTCCTCGGCTGGGTCCGCGACTACCTGGCCACGGACGGGCAGCCCTCGTACGGGCGCCTCAGCGCCTGGCTGCGTGAGCAGCCGGATGCCCCGTCCGCCAACACGATCCGCAACACCTTCGGCACGTGGACGGCGGTCCTCGAGGCGGCCATGGCACCTGCGGACGAGGAGTGAGCGCGGGGGACTTCGCCTTCCACCACGAGTGGTCCCTGCCGGGGCCGCCGGGGCTGGTCGTGGAGGCGCTGGCGGACATCGAGCATTACCCGCGGTGGTGGCCGCAGGTCCGGCAGGTGCACCGCATCGACGACCACTCCGGCCGCGCCGTCGTGCGCAGCGTCCTGCCGTTGACGCTCCACCTCGTCCTCACCCGCGAGACCGAGGACCGCGAAGGGGGCCGCCTGGGCGTGGGCATCGACGGTGACCTCGTGGGGTGGGCCGGGTGGTCGATCGACACCGCCGACGCCGCGGGGGAGCGCACGGTCGCGGTCTTCGACCAAGAGGTGAGGGTCGCCGCACCGTGGTCCGGTGCGGCGACCCTCGCGCCCTGGGTGCTGCGGGCCAACCACGCGTGGATGATGCGGCAGGGCCGCCGCGGGTTGGCGCGCCAGCTCGTCAGTCGTCGTCGCTGAGCGGGTTGTCCTTGGTGGCCAGCTCCTCGCGCGCCTTGGCGGCCGCGGCCTTGATGTCCTCCTCGGAGTGGGTCACGTCGCCCTGCTCCGGGATGTGGCCGGAGGAGGGCATGGTCCACCGGGCCGTGCTCACACCATTGGCCTTGGCGCGCTCGATCGCCTCGAGGACCGTCTTCTCGGCCTCCTCGCGGCCGACCCAGTGGGCGCCCTCGACGGACTTGCCGGGCTCGAGGTCCTTGTAGGTCTCGAAGAAGTGCTGGATCTCCAGCCGCCAGAACTCGCTGATGTCCTCGAGGTCCTTGATGCTCTCCTTGCGCGGGTCGCCCGCGGGGACGCACAGGATCTTGTCGTCACCGCCGGCCTCGTCGCGCATGTGGAACATGCCGATGGGCCGGGCGCGCACGAGGCAGCCGGGCCAGGTCGGCTCGTCGAGGAGGACGAGCGCGTCGAGGGGGTCGCCGTCCTCGCCGAGGCTGTCCTCGACGTACCCGTAGTCGCTCGGGTAGGCCATGGAGGTGAAGAGCATGCGGTCGAGGCGGATGCGACCGGTCGCGTGGTCGACCTCGTACTTGTTCTTCTGACCCTTCGGGATCTCGATGGTGACGTCGAACTCCACAGGTGGACTCCTCTTGGCTGGGTGAGGGTGAACTATTCTCGGGGTCAGTGTTCCACCAACTCAGCCACATGACCGCACAGGGGGCCGCGTGCGACGCACTCTGATCGCCGTGACCTCCGTCGCAGCCCTGGCGGTCGGCTACGGCTTCGCCGACGCCCACGACCGCGTCCCCGGGGTCCTGACGATCGACGAGGCGGTGGCCGAGCAGGCCCCCGAGCCGCGCGAGCCGACCCTCGTGCTGCCCCCGGCGTCCGAGGAGGCCCCCGTCCCCAGCGCCGCCGGCCTGGAGCAGGCGCTCGCCAAGGACGTCCGCGACCCGCAGCTCGGTCCGCGCGTCGGCGTCGTCGTGCGTGACGCCCTCACCGGCGAGACCCTCTACGAGCGGGGAGCCGACCGCCCCCAGATCCCTGCCTCGACGGCCAAGCTGCTCACGGCGGCAGCGGTCGCCGAGCGCGCCGACCTCAGCCGCACGATGCAGACCACCGTCGTGCGCGACGGTGACGAGCTCGTCCTCGTAGCCTCCGGCGACACGATGCTCGCCAAGGGCGCGGGCGACCCCACCGCGGTCGAGGGCCGCGCCGGCCTGGCGGACCTCGCCCGGCAGGTCGCGGACTCCGTCGGGACGCAGGGGGGCACGAAGCTCTCCCTTCGTCTCGACGCGACGTACGCCCGGGGCGAGCGCTATGCCCCGGGGTGGGCGATGGCCGACGTCGCGGCCGGATACACGCAGGGCGTGTCGATGATCGGGCTGGCCGGCGACCGGCCCACCCCCTTCAACCCGTCACCGAAGTTCCCCGAGCGCGCCACGCTCACCGCCTTCGCCGAACAGCTCGACAGGGCGGGCGTCGACGTCACGGTCGACGACTCGTCGAAGTCCTGGCTGCAGGCGGCCCCCGACGGCGCCGAAGAGGTCGGGGCCGTCGAGTCCGCGCCCCTCGGTGACGTGCTCGCCCTCGCGCTCGACGACAGCGACAACGCGCTCACGGAGAACGTGGCCCGCCAGGCCGCGCTCGCCGACGGTGCCGGGACCTCCTTCGCCGAGGTGACCGCCTGGGTCCGCTCGACCCTCGAAGCGGCCGGCGTCGATCTCACAGGCGTCAGGCTCAAGGACAACTCCGGCCTCAGCTCGGGCCAGCTCGTGCCCGCCCGGGTCGTCGCCGACGTCATGCAGCTGGGCATCACCGGCTCGGCGCAGACCATGACCCACGTGCTCTCCGAGCTGCCGATCGCCGGGCTGACCGGCACGCTCCACGACCGCTTCCACTCCGACGCCTCGCGGGGCGCGGCCGGCATCGCCCGGGCCAAGACGGGCACCCTGACGGGCACCTCCGCGCTCGCCGGCACGACGACGACACAGGAGGGACGGCTGCTCACCTACGTGCTCCTCGCCGACCGCGTCCCGTCGACGACGGGCACCCTCGGCGCCCGCGCCGCGCTCGACACGATCGTCGCGGACCTGACCGCCTGCGGCTGCGCCTGAGCGTCGATCCGGTTGGGCGAAGGGGGTCCCCTCCGTAGTCTGGGCCCGTGACCCAATACGTGGACTGGAAGTTCGCCAAGACCGCCGGAGCGCGACTCGTGCCGCCCGGACCGGACGTGAGCCACGAGGAGGCGGCCGAGACGGTCGCGCAGATCCGTGAGCTCGCCGCGGCCTCGGTCGCCCCCGTCGCGGCGACCTCCCGGATGACCGCCCCCGGTGACGCCCCGGCGGCCCTCGTCGTCGACCGGCCGACGTGGATCGAGGTCAACGCCGACTCGATGGCGGCGCTGCTCGACCCGGCGCTGAAGGTCATGGCGGAGCGCCGCGACAAGGAGCCGTGGGCTGCCGCCCAGGCCATCGGGTCCAAGCTCACCGGCGCGGAGGCCGGCGGGATGCTCGCCTTCCTCTCCACCAAGGTGCTCGGGCAGTACGACATCGCCCCCGACGGCACGCCCGCTCTGCTGCTCGTCGCGCCCAACATCGCCTCGACCGAGCGGGAGCTCTCGGTCGACTCGCGGGACTTCCGGTTCTGGGTGTGCCTGCACGAGGAGACCCACCGCGTGCAGTTCACCGCCGTGCCGTGGCTGCGCGAGCACATCATCGGCCGGGCCCGGGGGTTGGCGACCGACCTCATGCCCGACGCCGAGTCGCTGCGCTCGCGCCTGGAGCAGGTGACGACCCAGCTGCCGCGGGTGCTGAGCGGTGACGGGCAGGGGCTGGCCGAGCTGGTCATCACCCCCGAGCAGCGGGAGCGGATGGCCGAGGTCACGGCCGTGATGTCCCTGCTCGAGGGCCACGCCGACGTCGTCATGGACGACGTGGGGCCCGAGCACGTGCCGTCCGTGGCGACGATCCGGGAGCGCTTCACCAAGCGGCGCAAGGGGGCGGGGGCCGTCGACCGACTGCTGCGCAGGTTGCTCGGCCTGGAGGCCAAGATGCGACAGTACCGCGACGGCGCCGTCTTCGTCCGCGCGGTGCAGGAGCGGGTGGGGGTCGACGGGTTCAACGCCGTGTGGACCTCCCCGGAGACCCTGCCGTCCGCCCTCGAGATCACCCAGCCCGACGTGTGGGTGCGTCGGGTGCACGGCTGAGGTGGGCGCCGGCCACCCCTCCCAGGCCGACTGCCGAAGGGGGGTCCGCGCGGCCCTCGCGGGGCTCCCGGCCGGCTCGCTGGCGCTCGCCGCGGTGAGCGGCGGCACCGACTCCCTCGCCCTCGCCGGAGCACTGGCCGCCGAAGGACCCGCCCACGACGTGACCGTCGGCGCGATCATCGTCGACCACGGGCTGCAGCCCGACTCCGCCGAGACGGCCCTGCTGGCCGCGCAGCAGTGCGCCGACCTCGGGCTCGCCCCGGTCGCGGTCGTGCAGGCGGTCGTGTCGACGACCGGTGCCGGACTCGAGGCCGACGCGCGCGAGGCCCGCTACACGGCCCTGGCCGAGACCGCCGCCGCAATGGGGGAGGAGCACCCCGCCCACGCCGTGCTGCTCGGCCACACCCGCGACGACCAGGCCGAGCAGGTGCTCCTCGGCCTCGCCCGCGGATCGGGCGCCCGGTCGCTCGCCGGGATGTCCGACCTCGTCGTGCGGGGCGCGACCCCCTTCGTCCGGCCGCTGCTCCACCTGCCCCGTGAGACGACCGCGGCCGCGTGTGCCGCCTGGGGGCTGGTCGCGTGGGAGGACCCGATGAACTCCGACCGCGCCTTCGCCCGGGTGCGTGCCCGGGAGGCCCTGGCGGCCCTCGAGGCCGACCTCGGCCCCGGGCTGGCCCAGGCGCTGGCGCGCAGCGCCGACCTGCTGCGCGACGACGCCGACCTGCTCGACGAGCTCGCCGAGCGGGCCGTGCCCGACGACGACCCCGCCGGGGTCCGGGTGGGGGAGCTCGCGGACCTGGCCCCCGCCCTTCGCTCCCGGGTGTGGCGCCGCCTGCTGACCCGCGCGGGCGCGCCCACCGGTGCGCTGACCGCCGGACACGTCGCCGGCTGCGACCGCCTCGTCACCGACTGGCACGGCCAGGGGCCGCTCCACCTGCCCGGCGACCTGCGCGTGCACCGCGTCGGTGACCGGGTGCACATCGGGCCGCCGACTGGTGGACAATGAGGACCGCCGCAACCGAATGAGGAGAGCTGTGGACGCCAAGGACATCCGGGACGACCTCGTCGAGGTGCTCATCACCGAGGAGCAGATCCAGGCACGGCTGGCCGAGCTGGCCGCCGAGGTCTGGGAGCACTACCGGGACAAGGACGTGCTGCTCGTCGGCGTCCTCAAGGGGGCGGTCATGGTCATGGCCGACTTCATGCGCCACCTGCCGGGGTCGGCCCCCATGGACTGGATGGCGGTCAGCTCCTACGGCTCCGGCACCAAGTCCTCGGGCGTCGTGCGCATCCTCAAGGACCTCGACACCGACATCACCGACAAGCACGTGCTCATCGTCGAGGACATCATCGACTCCGGCCTGACGCTGTCGTGGATCCGCGCCAACCTCGACTCGCGCTCGCCCGCCTCCGTCGAGATCCTCACCCTGCTGCGCAAGCCCGAGGCCGCCAAGGTCGAGATCGACACCCGCTGGGTCGGCTTCGACATCGCCAACGAGTTCGTCGTCGGCTACGGCCTGGACTTCGCCGAGGGCTACCGCAACCTGCGCGACGTCGCGACCCTCGCGCCCCACGTCTACTCCTGAGTCTGCGGGCGCCCGCTCGCTCTCCCGAGCCCGCTCGACCGCTCGCTGGGCCCCGGGTGGTCGACGCAAGAAGCACCCGGCGCTGGGGATGAAGCCCCGCTCGCGATCCTGCACGTCACCTGGTCGTGAGGCGGGGCTTCATCCTTGATTCGCGCCGCGCGCTCCTTGCGTCTCCCTCTCGGTCCCTCCGTCGTGGTCGTGGTCTCGAGGCTCGTCGCTGGCGCTCCTCGCACCTCGACCAGCGTGGGCCCGGAGGGAGCGGGAACACCGGGACGCAGGTGGTCGTTGGTCTGGTGACCGCTGGAGGCAAGGGTTCAGGTAGTTTCGTCCTGATGTCCCCGCAGTTTCCGGGGGTCGCCACGTCGTCGAGTCAGGAAGTCCGGGAAGCCCCCGTACCCGTATGAACGCCAAGAAGATCTTCCGCGCACCCGCATTCTGGGCACTGCTGCTCATCGCAGTCTTCGTCCTGATGTTCACGACGCGCAACAGCAACGAGTACGCCCGGGTGGACACCTCCGTGGCGGAAAAGCTCGTGACCGACGGCAAGGTCGAGGACGCCCACTTCACGACCGACAACCTCCTGCAGCTCGACCTCAAGGAGGGGCAGACCTACTCCGACGGCGAGGCGGTCGAGGACGCGACCAAGGTCGAGACCGAGTTCATCGACGCCCGTGCTGAGCAGATGCTCAAGGTCGTCGAGGACAACGTCGACGGCGTGCAGAACGACACCGTCGAGGAGCCGAGCGTCTGGTCGAGCCTGCTCTTCTCCCTGCTGCCACTGCTGCTGCTCGTCGGCCTCTTCTGGTTCATCCTCAGCCAGGCCCAGGGCGGCGGCTCCAAGGTCATGCAGTTCGGCAAGTCCAAGGCGAAGCTCGCGACCAAGGACACCCCGAAGGTGACCTTCGCCGACGTGGCCGGCGCGGACGAGGCCGTGGAGGAGCTGCACGAGATCGTCGAGTTCCTGCGCGACCCGAGCAAGTTCCTCGCCGTGGGCGCCAAGATCCCCAAGGGTGTGCTGCTCTACGGCCAGCCCGGTACCGGCAAGACGCTGCTGGCCCGCGCGGTTGCCGGTGAGGCAGGCGTCCCCTTCTACTCCATCTCCGGCTCGGACTTCGTCGAGATGTTCGTCGGTGTCGGTGCCAGCCGCGTGCGTGACCTCTTCGAGCAGGCCAAGACCAACTCGCCGGCCATCGTCTTCGTCGACGAGATCGACGCCGTCGGTCGTCACCGTGGCGCCGGCCTGGGCGGCGGTCACGACGAGCGCGAGCAGACGCTCAACCAGCTGCTCGTCGAGATGGACGGCTTCGACGTCAAGACCAATGTCATCCTCATCGCGGCGACCAACCGCCCCGACATCCTCGACCCGGCCCTGCTGCGTCCGGGCCGCTTCGACCGCCAGATCGCGGTGGAGAACCCCGACATGATCGGGCGCCACCGCATCCTCGAGGTGCACGCCGCCGGCAAGCCGATGGCTCCCGGCGTCGACCTGCTCGCCGTCGCCCGCCGCACCCCCGGCATGACCGGTGCCGACCTGGCCAACGTCCTCAACGAGGCCGCGCTGCTCACCGCGCGCACCGACAAGCAGTTCATCGACGACGAGATCCTCGACGAGGCGATCGACCGCGTCATCGCCGGTCCGCAGAAGCGCACCCGCATCATGAGCGCGCAGGAGCGCAAGATCACCGCCTACCACGAGGGTGGTCACGCGCTGGTCGCCGCGGCGATGAACCACACCGATCCGGTCACCAAGATCACGATCCTCCCGCGCGGCCGGGCCCTCGGTTACACGATGGTCATGCCCCTCGACGACAAGTACTCGACGACCCGCAACGAGATCCTCGACCAGCTGGCCTACGCGCTCGGCGGTCGCGTCGCGGAGGAGATCATCTTCCACGACCCCTCGACCGGTGCCTCCAACGACATCGAGAAGGCCACGTCGATGGCCCGCAAGATGGTCACCGAGTTCGGCATGAGCGAGCGGATCGGTGCGGTCAAGCTCGGCCAGTCGCAGGGCGAGGTCTTCCTCGGCCGCGACATGGGCCACCAGCGTGACTACTCCGAGAACATCGCGACGATCGTCGACGAGGAGGTGCGCCGATTCATCGAGGACGCCCACGACGAGGCGTGGCACGCCCTCAACGACAACCGCGACATCCTCGACCGGCTCGTCCTCGACCTGCTCGAGCACGAGACGCTCAACGCCAAGGAACTCGAGGTCGTCTTCGCCGACGTGCGCAAGCGGCCCAAGCGCCCGACGTGGCTGAGCAGCGAGCACCGCACGATCTCCGACATCCCGCCGGTGCTCACGCCGGCCGAGCAGGCCGCCATGCGCGCCCGCGACACCGAGCAGGCGCAGGCGGCTGCCCCGGCGAGCGACCCGGGCATCACTCAGGCGATCGACCGCGCCGCCGAGGAGGGGGCGACGCTCTTCCCCGAGGAGCACCCGCCGAGCGAGGTGCGTCAGGTGCAGCCCGGCGAGGGCGTCGACAGCTCCGAGCGCGACTGACCCATGGCCGACGTCGACCTGGCGCGCATCGAGGCCGCCGTACGCGAGATCCTCATCGCCGTGGGCGAGGACCCCGACCGCGACGGACTCCTCGAGACCCCCGGGCGGGTCGCCCGGGCCTACGCCGAGGTCTTCGCCGGCCTGCAGGGAGACCCGGCGGAGCTGCTCGCGACGACCTTCGACCTCGACCACGACGAGCTGGTCATCGTCCGTGACATCCCCCTGTACTCGACCTGCGAGCACCACCTCGTGCCCTTCCACGGGGTCGCCCACGTCGGGTACACGCCGGGGCGCAGCGGCAAGGTCACCGGGCTGTCCAAGATCGCGCGGCTCGTCGACCTCTTCGCCAAGCGGCCGCAGGTCCAGGAGCGCCTGACCAGCCAGGTCGCCGACGCGCTCGTCGAGCACCTCGACGTCGCCGGCGTCATCGTCGTCGTCGAGGCCGAGCACCTGTGCATGTCGATGCGCGGGGTGCGCAAGCCGGGCGCCACGACCATCACCTCGGCCGTGCGCGGACAGCTGCGTGATTCGACGACCCGCGCCGAGGCCATGGCCCTGCTGACCGGGGCCGCCCGGTGACCCACGCGGTCCTCGACCGGGTCGCGGCCGTGCACGAGCGGCCGGGACCGACGGTCATGGGGGTCGTCAACGTCACGCCCGACTCGTTCAGCGACGGTGGCCGCTGGGTCGAGACCGACGCCGCCGTCACCCACGGACTCGATCTCGTCGCCGAGGGGGCCGCGATCGTCGACGTGGGCGGCGAGTCCACCCGCCCCGGCGCCGAGCGACCCTCCGAGCAGGAGGAGCTGCGCCGCGTCGTGCCGGTCGTCGAGGCCCTCGCCGCACAGGGCGTGATCGTCTCGGTCGACACGATGCGCGCCTCGGTCGCCGAGGCCGCCCTCGCCGCCGGTGGCGCGATCATCAACGACGTGAGCGGTGGTCTGGCCGACCCGCAGATGCCGGCCCTCGTCGCGGCGAGCGGAGCCCCCTTCGTCGTCATGCACTGGCGCGGCCACTCGCACGACATGCAGACCCGGGCCCACTACGACGACGTCGTCGCCGAGGTGTGCGCGGAGATGGGCGCGCGCGTCGAGGTGCTGCTCGCCGCCGGTACGTCGCCCGAGCAGCTCGTCCTCGACCCGGGCATCGGTTTCGCCAAGACCGCGGAGCACAACTGGCAGCTGCTCGCCGGCCTGGAGCAGGTCGTCGCGCTCGGGTACCCGGTCCTGCTCGGCACCTCGCGCAAGGGCTTCCTCGGCAGCGTCGGCAGGCTCCCGGGGCAGGAGCGTCCCCTGGACGCGCGCGCTGTCGTCACCGCCGCGACGAGCGCCCGCGCGGCCCGCGCCGGCGTGTGGTGCGTGCGCGTGCACGACGTCACCGCGACCGTCGACGCGATCGACGTCGCCGCGGCCCTCGGCGACCTGCCCGGGACCGCGTCGTGAGCGACCGCATCAGCCTCCTCGGGGTGCGCGCCACCGGGTACCACGGGGTGCTCGCGGACGAGAAGCGTGACGGCCAGGAGTTCGTCGTGGACGTCGTCCTGCACGTCGATCTCGCGCCCGCCGGCGCCACGGACGACCTCGCGCGGACGATCAACTACGCCGAGGTCGGAGCCGACGTCGTCCGGCGCATCGAGGGGCCCTCCCTCGACCTCATCGAGTCCTTGGCCGAGCAGGTCGCCACCGATGCGCTCGCCCGCGACGGGGTGCGGGCCGTCGAGGTCACCGTCCACAAGCCGTCCGCGCCGGTCGGGGTGCCCTTCGGCGACGTCGCGGTGACGATCACCCGCACGCGGGCCGTGCCGGTCGTCATCGCACTCGGCGCCAACCTCGGCGATGCGACCGCCACCCTGCAGTCCGCGATCGACGACCTCGGCGACACGCTGCACGAGGTGCGGCGGGCCCCCTTCGTCAGCACGGAGCCGGTCGGCGGACCCGACCAGCCGCGCTACACCAACACCGTCGTCGTGGCGACGACTCCGCTCACCCCGCACGAGCTGCTCGCCCGCCTGCACGCCGTCGAGGCGCGGTACGGCCGCGTGCGCGAGGTGCGCTGGGGCGCCCGCACCCTCGACCTCGACCTCGTCCAGTACGGCGACCCGACCGCCGGCACCGACGTCGTGAGCGACGAGCCGAGCCTGACGCTGCCGCACCCACGAGCCCACGAGCGTGGCTTCGTGCTGCAGCCGTGGTCGCGCGTGGACCCGCAGGCCGTGCTGCGCGTGGGGGAGCGCGTCGTGCCCGTCACCGAGCTGCTCGCTGCGGTCGACACGAGCGACATCGAGGAGGTCTGATGCTCGAGCGTGGCCTGCGGCTGCCGACCGTGCTCGTCGTGCTCGTCGCCTGCGGGGCCCTGAGCTGGTCCTTCGGGCGGTGGTGGATCGCCGGCGGCAACGCGCCCCTGCGGGTCGGCTGGATCGCAGGCGTCCTGCTCGTCGCGATGGGTGCGATCGTGCTCGTCACCGGGCGACGGATGTGGCGGATGCGCCACGGCCGCACCCACGTCGAGCCGCTCGTCGCGGCCCGGGTCCTCGGCCTGGCGCAGGCGAGCGCACTCACCGGCGCGGTCATCGCGGGCCTCGACCTCGGTCAGGCGATCGCCCTGGCGCCCGACGCCGGCTTCGCCGGGCGGGGAGAGCTGGCCGTGAAGTGGGCGGTCGCAGGGCTCGGGGCGCTCGTGCTCGTCGCCGCGGGCCTGGTCGTGCAGGCGTGGTGCCGGATCGACCGCGACCACGACGACGAGGAGTCGGGGCGGTCCGAGGTCAGCTGACCATCTGGTCGGCCCACACGACCCAGTTGCCCTCGTAGTGGCCACCGCTCAGTGGGGTGCCGGGGTCGCAGGTGATGAGGCGCAGCACCGGCTTGGGGTTGTCCCAGTCCCAGATCGAGTCGTCCTGCGGCACACCCGTCTTGGGGGCGGGCTCGGAGCGGGTGATCTTGAACTTCACCTGGTCGCCGGAGCCGTAGGAGACGGTGACGATGTCCCCGAGCTTGACGCTCGGCAGGTTCCAGAAGACGTCGGGGGCGCCCCTGTGGTTGATGTGGCCCACGAGGATGCTGGCGCCCTGGTGACCCGGCTTGGGCCAGCCGGGCTCGGCGTACCAGCCCGCGGTGCCGAAGGGGGGAGCCAGCACCTTTTGGGCATCCAGCATCGTCGCGCCCAGCGAGGCGTCGACGAGCTCACGACCGCCGGAGGTCACCTGGACCCGGGTCGGGTTGCCGCGGGGAGCCCGGCCGTCGCGGGCGGGGGTCACGGCTTGGCTCGTGCTCGTGCCGGAGGGTGAGGCCGACCGACTCGAGGACGTGCTCTTCGAGGAACTCGTGGAGGAGCTCTTCGATGAGGTCGTGGAGGAGCTCTTCGATGAGGTCGTGGAGGAGCTCTTGCTGCGTGACGAGCTCGCGGTGTCGGTCTGCGACGGCGGCATGATGCTGCTCGGCGGGACATAGGTGCCGGGGGAGACCCGCGCGGACTCCTCGTCCTGCTGGGTCCACCAGGTGCCGGCCGCGACACCGCCGCCGAGCAGCACCGCGGCTCCCGCGGCGAGCATGACGGTCGTACGGCGGTACCGCTTGCGCTCCCGCCAGCGCTGTCGGCGCGTCGGTGGGTTCGTCACTGTTCCCTCCCTGCAGGGTCATGAGCCGGTCGAGGGGGAGAACGAGCGTGGTCGCGCAGGAGTTCCCCCTGAGGACAACGGTACGGGCCGCCGGGCGCGGGGTGAACCCCGACCCGACGGCCCGTGCCGTCAGTGTGCTGACCGGGCGGTCAGCGGTGCGCTCAGTGCTGGGCGCCGTTGCGGCGGCGGGCCAGCGTCACGGCACCGGCGCCGACACCCGCGAGGAGGACCCCGCCGAGCAGGAGCGCGGCGTCGTTGCCACCGGGCAGGACCGACGAGTCGTCCGTCTGGACGACGCCCGGGGTCTCGGGGTCGGTGGCGTCGTCGTCACCGTCGCCGACCGTGGCGGTGGGCTCCGGGGTGGTCGGGGCCGGGGTGGTCGTCGGGTCCGGCGTGGTCGT
>NZ_BCSQ01000029.1 GCF_001570945.1 Janibacter anophelis NBRC 107843 | reverse complement strand
GGCTTGTCGAGCAGCTCGACGAGCCGGTCGTGGATCGTGCGGTTGCGGACACCGGCGGAGGTCAGGAGCAGGCGCACGGCAGTCTCCCTCCGTCGCGCATTTGGTGATTTGAAGTGAGCCTAGGACCGGCTGAGGACAGCCATGGGTCAGAAGGGCGGCGCAAACAACTCCACCTCCTGCTCCTCCACCCCCTCTTCGACCTCCCGCTCCTCGACCTCTGCCGTTAGGTCGCTTGCCCCCTCCACGGGGGGCGAGGCGGGAGCGGTCTCGGGCGTCTCCTGATCTTCGTCGTCCGTGTGGACCCACTGCTCGGGGTAGCTGGTCTTGATGATCCCGTCCGGGCTGGTCCATTCGCTGACGCCCTCTGGGGTCAGGGTGTGCTTCCAGCCAGGGGTCTGCTTCATCCGGTGGTGGTGACGACACAGCCCCGACAGGTTGCCCGGCGTGGTCTCCCCCGCGGGCCACGCGGTGGCGTGGTCGATGTCGATGTTGGTCTCACTGGGACCCGCGCGCATCGTCCTGCGGGTACAGCCCCACATCCGGCACGTCCCGTCCCGGGTGGCGATGAACTCCCGCATCGAGTCAGGCACCACGTACCGCGGGTTGCTCGTCTCGACCAGCACCCCGGTGCGCGCGTCCAACAGGGCGCGAGAGACACGGGTGTTGACGTTCGAGACCAGCGCCGAGACCACGTCTGCGGGGATGAACCCGACTCCGGGGACCTCGCACCCGCTGGTCCACGTCGCCTGACCACCCGGCCCGCAGGTAGCCGGGACCTGGGAGGTGATCGCGCCCCCGGCCCACTCCTCCGGGATCACGTCCACCGCGTCGGCGCCCTCGCCCGTGACGAACCGGCCCTCCCGCGACGTCGGTCCGTGCAGATCCTCGCCCAGGGTCGAGTCGCCCGGGCTTCGGGCGGGGTGCGATGCGGGACCGCCTGACTTGCCCCCTTCGAAGGGGGCAAAGGTCAACCGGGAGGCGGCGGAGACGATGATCGGCACACCGAGGCGCACGCTGGCGCTGACCTCCACCCCCCGCAGCGCCAGATCCGCGAGAGCGTGCGCGCGAGAGACGCCCGTGGTCATCTCCGGATCGTCCTGACGCAGCAGCAGCGCGGCAGCCTCGATCGCTTCCTTCAGTGCGGCCGCGGCTTCGCTCGGCAACGTCGCGTACATGTCGCTACACCCGACCGGACCGGACGCGAAGCGCACATCCAGCTGTTCCTCACGGTTGCGAGCGGCTTTGTCCGCCAACAACTCCGGCTCCACGCGCTCGATGATCCGTCGGGTGGCCTTGCGCAGCTCCCGGTCCTCGAAGTCAGCGATCCGGATGCTGCCCGGCTTGCCACGCACCTGCGCGAGCAGGTGCTCCAGCACTGCCGCGACCGCCGCTGGACTGGCCTTGCGGGTCTCCTTCGCGATCAGCTTCACCGTGCGCACCGGGATGCGGCCCTCCGCAACCAGATCAGCCAACGGCTTCAGGTCCGTGACCGCGCGAGCAGCCAACTCGCACCGGTCCCCCGCCGCCCACGTGCCCATGTGCGTCGCCGCGGCCACCGCCTCCGGCGCGAACTCCGCCACCTGCCCCCTCGGCAGCTGCACCGGCCGGTAGAGCCCATCCGGACCGCGCTCCTCACCCCACCTCGAGGCTTCACCGACCACGGCCAACTCGAGCGCATCAGCCACCCGCCGCAGGCGCTCGGTCGCCAGCAGGACCTCGGTCACTTCCTCGCTGTCAGCGCGGCCCCCACGCACACTCACCCCTTCCCGTGCCCGCCCCAGTCCCCGGAAGGACTCCTCCACCACGGCCAGCTCTTCTTCGAACATGCGTCCATGATTGCAGTCGGGTGCGACAAGCGAGCCCGACGCTCCTTCGGCCACAATGCTGCTTGACGCGGCCAAGATATCCGCTATATTTCGGATATCTAGCCATGGAGGCGTCGTGAACGAGTCCAAGCATCAGCGATTTCGCCGACTGGCGCAGGCGCGCGGCGATCGACTCATCAAGGAGATCAACCTTCTCGGCAACCTCTCGAACCGCAAGAACTACGACTTCGAATCAGAAGACGTGGAGCGCCTCTTCGCACCAATCGAGGATGAACTGCGAGAGTGTCGTGCCAAGTTCGACCCTGACACGCAGTCGCGACGAAAGGTCTCGTTCGATGAGTGACTTCGGCTTTCACTTCGAGCTCGCAGGTCGAGCCGGATATCAAGGCCCCCACAACGCATCCGAGGAGTTCTTCACTGGGCGCGACTACAGCGACGCGGTTGCTCGGGAGTGCATCCAGAACTCGCTCGACGCCAAGCACAGAGACGCAGATTCGGTCCATGTCACGTTTCAACTCACCCATGTGGAGACAAAAGAGATCCCTGACCTTGAGGGGCTGCGTTCTTCCCTGAAAGCCTCGGTTGAGGCCGCAGGAGACCTCCAGGGGTCGTCACGTCTGAAGGAATCTCTGGAAGCCACACATGAACCTCGGCAGTGGGTTCTGTCCATCAGCGACTTCGGCACTGTTGGGTTGGGCGGTACCGAGAAGATCGAGGACCAGCAGTCACCGCTCAGCATCCTCACGCGCGGCTCCGGTGCATCGTCGAGCGAGAGCGGCCGCGGAGGCTCCTTCGGCATCGGCTCTGCCGTCGGCCCAATGGCATCGAATCTGTCCACCGTCTTCTACCGAACTCGAAGGGTGGATGATCCCGACGTCATCCTTGCCGGCCTCGCGCGGCTTGCCTCTCACAAGGACGGCGACGACAAGTGGAGAGTGGGCTCGGGCTACTTCACCGATCGTTCCATCGCGGACGACTTCAGTTATCCAAGGAATCACCCAGCGCTACCCAGCCTGCCGGCGCGAACCGAGCCCGGCACCGACGTGCTCATCATGGGGTACAGCGACGCCACCAACGACCCGATGCTCAATCGCATCAAGGAAGCCGTCGCGGCGAACTTCTTTGCAGCGATCGCGGCCGGCCGCCTCACCGTCAGCGGTGAGACCCCTACCTCCTCGTGGACTCTCAACGCGGAGACTCTGCGCGACGTCTTGGTGTCCTCCCCCGAACTGCGGGACAAGACGCTGCCCTTCTTCCGGGCAATGGAATCTGAACCGGTCGAGACGACCTTTCCGGATCTCGGGCTGGTGCGGTTGTACATCTACGAGGACGACACCTTGGACCATGCGCTCGGAACCGTGACGATGCGCAAGCCCCTGATGACGATCGATCACTTTCGCCACCAGATCCCCGCGCCTTACGCTGCCGTTCTGGTCGTCCCCGATGAACCGGGCAACTCCAGACTCAGGGACATCGAGCCCCCCGAGCACAACAAGTGGAACTCCCATGGTCGCCGATCCGACGCAGGGCTGGTCAACAAGCTCAAGGGCTTCGTTCGCGACGAACTGCGAAAGCGATTTGCCAACGACATGGCCTCGGCCACAAAGGTCAAGGGGCTCGAGAGATTCCTACCCGCCAACGGCGCGCCCATGAGCGACGTGCGAGCGGATGGACGAAGCAGGCCGAGTGGTGACCCCACTGAAGTCGAGTCGGCCAGCCGTGTTGGCAGTCCGTCCGCGGAGTACGGCGTCCAGGTGAGCGACCAAGGGCCTCGACGATTGACCGTCAGTCGCCCAGCCGTCTCGGGCGGACCTGACGATGCCACGAAGGGACGCGACTCCGGAGGGGATGCGGAGCGCAAGTCAGCCGGCGGCGACCTCGAGGGTCAGGGCAAGCCGGGTGACGGGACCGGCAAGATTCGCGCCGGCGACGTTGAATTCAGGAGCTTTGCGCCCGCAGGTTCAAAGGTCTCGAAGCTGATCTTGGTACCGAAGGAGAACACCGCTGGTTCCGTGACCTTGGCTCCGCTGGGCGCCGGGGGAAGTCCGGAGACACATGACCTGACCATCGTGGCGGCCAGGATTCGTGATGGTGAGCAGTGGCAGGACTTGAAGTTCTCCGGCATGACGATCAAGGATCTGACACTCATCGCTGGCGTCCCGAATCACATCGAGTTGGAGTTCAACACAGGACGCCACTACCGATTGGGGGTCAAGTGATGGCGAGCCGAGGTTCATACCCGCACCCTGTGCTCGACGGGAGCGATGACGTCTCATCGGAGTTCTTGGTCCTCAATCCGACGATCGATGTCGGAGTCGACCATGTGAGCATCATGTTCGACGTCCGCTGCGACGACCCCGACCTGCGATGGCTGCTCGAGAACGGTGGCGCCGACATTGCTGCCCGGTGGAAGTGCTCTGCAACGATGCGCAACGGGCAACTCCAGCTGGAGTCAACTCCGCTCACCCCGGACGTCGTCAGATACTCAGCCGTCCTAGACCACCAGCAACTCGACGGATTGGTCACTGTCTTCGTCACTTCGCTGGCCACCGAGGTCATGCCCGCATTCAGCTTCTCCCGCCAGCACCATGACTACGGGCAGGCCGTCTTCGAGATCGGCAAGGGCGACCTCTTGGCCAACGGTGGAACCTTCTCCTTTGATGCCAAGAAGAAGTACGACCCCATGAGCCCTCCCTTGGAATCGTGTTTCCGCTTCGTCAGGAGAAGCGACAACAAGCGTTTCGTCAAGGTCAACACAAGCGGTGACGAGTTCGTCGAGGTCTCCTTCCCACCGAAGGTGTACGACGACTTTGCCAGCGGATTTGCACCGACGATTCAGATGTCCACAGTCGTGGTCCCGGCACTCATGCATGCACTCGAAGAGCTGAAGCGCTCAGATGGCCCCGCACCCACTCCCGGGGGGTGGCGCACGACCATCTCCCAGATCATCGAGGACAAGAAGTTGGGCGGTCGGGACTCCATCGAGATCGCGCAGGCCATTCTCGAAGACCCGATCGCGGCCGCCTTCAAGCAACTCACTTCGATGGGAGCTTTCGATGACTGAAGTCGCCGAACCGCGGTGCTTCACTTGGGATGCCCTTGCCGAGCTTGGCGTCCTGGCGGAGGAGGCCGCCGATGTCCCCACGTTCTTCCTGGAAGCCGACCGCCTGATGGCTCTTCCGGAAACCACGATGGCCCTGCCTTTCGAGACAGGTGGTTTGCCGCGCCTCGCGGTCAGCGGCGAAAGAGCTCAGTCAGAGTTCAAGAACGCCCAGGCCCTGTACCTGTCTCTCGGGGCGATGCCTCTCGTCGCTGGTTCAGACGCGCGCCTGTGGACGTGGCTGGCGCTCGGTCCCTTCCGTGGCTACCTGTCCGACCGGTGGCCATTGGAAGGGAGCCGCAATTGGCGTGGACGGTTGACTGACCGTTGGCTCCTGAAGGCGGGCACTGCAACCAGCGGACGTCTGATCAGGCACGGCATCGCCAGGCTGTGGTGGTTGGCAGAACTGACCCACGGGTCGCCCTCTGAAGAAGGGAGCGACGATGAGTGGCACCACCTCAGAGTGGCCTTGAGCAATGAAGACATCGTCCTGCATGTCTTCGACCGTGATGCCGGCGCGGTGCCCGCGTTGCGGGTTGCCGTCCTGGATCAAGTGGCTGCGTGGGGGCCGGGGGCCGCAGAGAAGGCGAAGAGCCTGATGATGGAGATGACCCTGTCCTTTGGCTACAAGGACCTGAGTTACCTGTCCGTGGAAGATGCGCGAGAGCTCGTCAAGAGTCTGACTGGGTAGGAAGGACCTTGGGGCCGGCGCGACGTCCAGCAACCACCTCCATCACCCTGTCCGCCGCGTCCGTCGCCGACTCATGCTCCCAGCACCGGAGCACCTCCCAGCCCTGATCGTCCAGCTGTGCGTCCGTCTCACGATCGCGGGCCACGTTCCTCTTGATCTTGTCGTCCCACCAAGCAGCGTTCGAACTCGGCGGGACGTAGTGATCCGGACAGGCATGCCAGAAGCACCCGTCGACCAGCACCGCGATTTTGGCGCTGGGAAAGGCGATGTCGATGGATCGCCGAGGCAGGCCCGGGACGGGATAGCCCACGCGATACCGCAGCCCGCGACGATGGAGTTCCCGCCTCAGTTCCATCTCGGGACGCGTGTCGGCACGCTTCTGACGCGAAAATCGGCGTCGGACGGACTCACTGGAGACCGGAGGCTGCTCAGGCATGGGCCAAGAAGTCACCAACCGTCAGGAGGTACCGGCGGTCGTCGGGGGCGAAGTGCTCGTGCAACGGTTGCGGAACCACCAGCCTCAGATCGTGACCACGCATCTCGCGCATCTGCTGGCTCGAGACGCCCTTCTGCAGTGTCAGGATGAAGCGGGGCAGACCCCGCCGCCTCCCTTCGCTCAGCACTTGACGCCAGCGGTCCTTGCACGTGGTCTTGACACCCACCAAGCGAAGCCCATTCACATCGAAGGTGGTGTCGTAGTACTCCTTGGCGCCGGGGATGAGGATGTCGGGTTTGGTTTCGTCGATGATCGGCTGGGACTCGAACGGAATCCCGCTCTGCTCGAGAATGTGCTCGAAGTGGTTCTCCAGGGCATGGCCAGCCCGGGACTTCCTCCGGTTCGTGATGGTCCCAGCCGTCCGGACGAATTCATCGACTGAGTCGAACCCATGAGCGATCTCGGACATCACCAGACGTCGCTCCACAGCCTTGAACAGGTCGTACTCGGCTCGGACGAGGTGCAGCAACAGATCATCCGCCGACTCCGGCGAACCACGCCAGCAGCTGGCCACGATCTCTTGGGCCGTGCGCGACATGACTCGCGTCGGCGGGAAGGCCGCGAGTCGATCTGCCTCGGCGTCGAATGCGGTGCGCTCGCACTCGTCTGTGGACTCACTGCTGCGGGCATCCCGACCCGCCGCCGAGAACAGAGCCCATGACGAATCATCAAGGCTGACGCCCAGTGCTGCCGTCACATGCTCGACATCGACATCGCTCTCAAAGATGTCGGCGTACCAAGGAGCGCCCGAACGCGCGACCAGGACGAGGACGCCCCCCAGCCGTTCCGGCGACAGGTAGGGAAAGTTCCGGATTCGGTTGAAGGACGTCATGCGGTACTCGGACCGAGTGCCCGTGCCGTACCACTTGATGATCGAGTTGGTGACCGTCCCGTTGGCCCACTCGACCTGGATCGGGTGGTTGTGGTTGATCCCTCTCTCGGGCTCCTGAGGGGTGAAGTAGGACCACACCCGCTTGCTGAGGTGAAAGCCCTTCTGATGACCGCCAGTGACCCCGACGTCGTTCGGCTGCACCACCTTCAGGAACGCTCCGCCGGCATCCAGCGCGGCTGCAACGATCCGTTCAGCTCGCGGCGAGCTCATCCTCGTCCGCCCCCATCGTGGACTTCCAGTCGGTTCCGGCGTCGGCCGCCAGTTCGTTGACGATCTCGATCTGACGAGCGACAGCACTGGCCACCTTGGGGACCACGGCATTACCGAACTGGCGGTATGCCTGCGTGTCTGACACGACGATCCCGTACTTCGGATCGTCCACCGGGAACCCCATCAACCGCCCCGCCTCCAAGGGCGTGAGGCGACGAGGGTTCCGCCCATCTCCCTGACGAATCAAGATCTCCGACCCGTCCTTGTGATAGCGCGCCGACAACGTACGACTGATCCCGTCGAGTGCAGGAAGACCGAAGCCGAAGCCATTCCCCTTGGCCTTGTGCTTCAGCGCATAGTTCTGCAGGTACGCCCACAGCTTGTTGCTGAGTGTGTACTTCGAATCGACATCCTCCTCGAGGATCTCCTGCAGCTGGTGGCCACCCTCACCCGTCGGGAACTCGAACGGGACGCCCTCCGGGAACACATCGCTGAAGATGTCGCGGCGGAATCCGACGATGAAGATCCGCTCGCGGTGCTGAGGCACCCAACCGGCAGCGTCGATGATCTGGGCGTGGACCTCATAACCGAGCTTGTCCAGCGTCTCCTGGATGACCTCCCAGGTCTTGCCGCGGTCGTGAGAGCGAAGGTTCTTCACGTTCTCCAGCAGGAGAACGGACGGCTTCTTGGCTCGGACGACGTCCGCGAGAGCGAAGAAGAGGTTGCCCTGCTTGACGTCCGCGAAGCCGTGGGCCCGCCCCAACGAAATCTTCTTCGAGACTCCGGCGATGGAAAAGGGCTGGCACGGGAATCCCGCCGCGAGGATGTCGTGGTCAGGGACCGAGTGGGGATCGATCTGGGTGATGTCTCCGGCCGGACGTTCCCCGTGCCACGCCTCGTAGGTCTGCTGCGCGAACTTGTCCCACTCGGACGAGAACACACACTCACCACCGATGGACTCGAGGCCGATTCGCAGCCCACCGATGCCCGCGAACAGGTCGATGAACTCGAAGGCGGGAGGGTGTTGCTCAGTCATCTCGGGGTTCCTGTCTCACCGATCCGGGTGCCACCGGCAAAGGAGTGGCTGTGGTCATCAAACTTGGCAGGGCGGTTGGTGCAAGGCCAGGACCCACTCCGACATCAGGCCGAAATGTGGATATCCCTGACCGCACGGTTGGTGATGTGGAGGGAGGGGCCGACCGGATCGGCCAGCCCCTCCCCCTTCGTCACCTACTCAGATCAGCTGCACCCGCTGGTCGAGCCGCAGCCCTCGCAGACGTAGCAGGAGCCGGCGGGGCGCATCTTGGTCCCGCAGGTCATGCACATGGGGGCATCGGCGGTCTTGCCCTGGAACTTCTCGAGCAGCTCAGCCGAGGAGTGGACGGTGGCGTCGGCCTCACGGGCCGACGCGGCACCGGCACCGGACTGGTCGGTGACGACGCTCTCCTCCTTGGCGGCCGGCTTGGCCTCCTTGGCCTCCGTGGTGGGGACGCCCTGGGAGTAGTTGTCGTCGTCGTAGTCCTCGTCGTCGTCCGAGGACGTTGCCTCGTACGACCCGGTCTCGAGCTGACGGGCCCGCTCCTCCGCGGTGTGGATCCCCATGAAGGACCGCGTGTCGAAGTCCAGGTAGTCCAGCGCCAGGCGACGGAAGACGTAGTCCATGATCGACTGCGCCATCCGCACGTCCGGGTCGTCCGTCATACCGGCCGGCTCGAAGCGCAGGTTGGTGAACTTCTCGACGTAGGTCTCCAGCGGCACACCGTGCTGCAGCGCGATCGAGATCGCGATGGAGAACGCGTCCATCAGACCGGCCAGGGTCGAGCCCTGCTTGCCGAACTTCAGGAAGATCTCGCCCAGCTCGCCGTCCTCGTAGGTACCGGCGGTCAGGTAACCCTCGGCCCCACCGACGGCGAAGCTCGTGGTCTGCGAGGTGCGACGCTTCGGCAGGCGACGACGCAACGGGCGGTACTCGACGACCTTCTCCGCGGTCGCGGCCGCAGCAGCCTCGGCACCGGCCTTGGCGTCCTTGGCGGTGGACCCACCATCGGACAGCGGCTGGCCGACCTTGCAGTTGTCGCGGTAGACCGCGAGCGCCTTCAGGCCGAGCTTCCAGCCCTGCATGTAGACGTCCTCGATCTCCTCGACCGTGGCCGACTCCGGCAGGTTGACCGTCTTGGAGATGGCACCGGAGAGGAAGGGCTGCACCGCGGCCATCATCCGCACGTGACCCATCGGGGCGATCGCGCGCGCACCCATGGCGGTGTCGAAGACCTCGTAATGCTCCGGCTTCAGGCCCGGGGCGTCGATGACGTGACCCTTGTCGGCGATGAACTCGACGATCGCCTCGATGGTCTCCTCGGTGTAGCCGAGCTTCTTCAGCGCACGCGGGATCGTCAGGTTGACGATCTGCATGGAGCCGCCGCCGACGAGCTTCTTGAACTTCACGAGCGAGAAGTCCGGCTCGATGCCCGTGGTGTCGCAGTCCATCATGAAGCCGATGGTGCCGGTGGGGGCGAGCACCGACGCCTGCGCGTTGCGGTAGCCGTTCTTCTCCCCGACCTTGACGACCGCGTCCCACGCCTTGGTGGCGTAGGCGTGGATGTCCTTGTCCATCGTGTGCATCGTGCGGATCTGGTCGTTGGCCGCCTGGTGCTTGCGCATGACGCGCTTGTGGGCATCCGCGTTGCGGGCGTAGCCGTTGTACGCCCCGACGATCCCGGCCAGCTCGGCGGAGCGCTTGTACGACGCACCGGTCAGGAGCGAGGTGATCGACGCGGCCAGCGCACGGCCACCGTCGGAGTCGTAGCCGTGCCCGGTCGCCATGAGCAGCGCGCCGAGGTTGGCGTAGCCGATGCCCAGCTGGCGGTAGTCACGGGTGGTCGCACCGATCGACTCGGTCGGGAAGTCCGCGAAGCAGATGGAGATGTCCATCGCCGTGATGACGAGCTCGGCGACCGCCTGGAAACGCGCGGCGTCGAAGGTGTCGTCGTCCCCGAGGAACTTCAGCAGGTTGAGCGAGGCGAGGTTGCACGAGGAGTTGTCGAGCGACATGTACTCGCTGCACGGGTTGGACGCGGTGATCCGACCGGTCTCCGGGTTGGTGTGCCAGTCGTTGATCGTGCCGTCGTACTGGATGCCCGGGTCGGCGCACTCCCACGCGGCCTTGGCGATCTTGCCCATGAGCTCGCGGGCGTCGACGGTCTCGATGACCGACCCGTCCTTGCGGGAGGTCAGTCCGAACTCGGTGCCCTCGTCGACCGCACGCATGAACTCGTCGGTGACGCGCACCGAGTTGTTCGCGTTCTGGTACTGGACCGAGGTGATGTCTGCACCGCCGAGGTCCATGTCGAAGCCGGCGTCACGCAGCGCGCGGATCTTGTCCTCCTCGCGCGCCTTGGTCTCGACGAACTCCTCGATGTCGGGGTGGTCGACGTCCAGGACGACCATCTTCGCCGCGCGGCGGGTCGCGCCACCGGACTTGATGGTGCCCGCGGAGGCGTCGGCACCACGCATGAAGGAGACCGGGCCGGAGGCCGTGCCGCCGGAGGAGAGCAGCTCCTTGGAGGAGCGGATGCGGGAGAGGTTCAGGCCGGCGCCGGAGCCGCCCTTGAAGATGAAGCCCTCCTCCTTGTACCAGTTGAGGATCGAGTCCATCGAGTCGTCGACCGAGAGGATGAAGCAGGCGCTGACCTGCTGCGGGCTGGCCGTGCCGACGTTGAACCACACCGGGGAGTTGAAGCTGAAGATCTGGTGGAGCAGGGCGTAGGTCAGCTCGTGCTCGAAGACCTCAGCATCGGTGTCCGTCGCGAAGTAGCCGTGCTCCTTGCCCGCCTTGACGTAGGTGAGCACGACACGGTCGATGAGCTGCTTCAGACCCGCCTCACGCTCGGGGGACCCCACGGCACCGCGGAAGTACTTCGTCGTGACGATCGTCGAGGCGTTGACCGACCAGAAGTCGGGGAACTCGACACCACGCTGCTCGAAGATCGTCTCGCCGGTCTTCCAGTTCTGCTGGACGACGTCACGCTTCTCCCAGGTGACCTCGTCGTAGGGGTGGACGCCCTCGGTGGTGTGGATCCGCTCGATCGTCAGGCCCTTGGTGCGGGACCCGCGACGCGTGCTCGGCTTGCCGGCGGTCTCGGTCATGCTCTTCTCCTCGATCCGTGATGACGGGTGGTGCGGTGTGTGCTCGATGTGCTGTGGTGCTCGACGTCAGCGGTGGGGCTGGTGGTTCCAAGGTGTCACCGGGTACCGACAGCCCACTCGCGTGCCGGCACCCGGGGTCTAGGTGGTGGTCTCGGCGTGCTCGCGACGCAGGGTCGCGATCGCCGACTCGAAGTCCTCCAGGGAGTCGAAGGACTGGTAGACGGAGGCGAAGCGCAGGTACGCCACCTCGTCGAGGTCACGCAGCGGCGGCAGGATCGCCATGCCCACCTCGTGGGCGTCGATCTCCGCACTCCCCTGCGCTCGGATGCTCTCCTCCACGCGCTGGGCGAGGAGGGCGAGCTGGTCCTCGGTGACCGGACGGCCCTGGCAGGCCTTGCGGACACCGGCGAGCACCTTGGCCCGGCTGAACGGCTCGGCAGCACCGGAGCGCTTGGTCACCGTCAGGCTCGCGCTCTCGAGCGTCGTGAACCGACGGCTGCACTCCGGGCACTGGCGGCGACGCCGGATGGCGCTGCCGTCGTCGGTGGTGCGGCTGTCGATGACTCGGGAGTCGGTGTGACGGCAGAACGGGCAGTGCACGGCCTCTCCCTTCGCTCTCTACGGCTCGAACCGGTGCTGCTTGTGGACCATCCGGTGGACGAAACTGGGGATGAACCCCCTTCGCCTGTGGACAACTGCCGTCAGCCTGTGCACTAGATGTGGACGAATGACAACCGTGTAACCACTAGATGTAGTGACCATTAGACGCCTCTGTGGCGCCCGACGCAAGTCCCGAAATGAAACGCTCGGTGAACGGCACATCGGCCGCCTCCACACGGGGTGGAGACGGCCGATGGCCGGCCCGAGCCGGGTCGATGGCTCGGGAGGTCAGGTGCGCCCGACACCTTGGGAGGCGCCGGACGAAGGGGGTCAGGGCGCCGGGATCGTCAGCGTCTGGCCCGCGTGCACGTGGGTCGTCGACAGCCCGTTTTCCAGCTGGATCCGGGTGATGGCCTCCTGCGTCGGGACGCCGGGCAGCTCGTTGGCCGCGATCGAGGTGAGCGTCTGGCCGCTCTGCACGGTGACCTCCTGCGGGGAGACGGCGGTGCCGCCGAAGGCGAAGGTCGCACCGGCGACGCTCGCCGCCGCGACGACGGAGGTCGTGATGGCCAGGCGGCCGCGCCGGGTCAGGCGGGTGCGGGCCAACGGGCGCGCGACGACTGCGTCACCGGTCGGCACGGAGACGAGGTGGCGCGAGCGCGCCGGTGCGTCGATGCGGATCGGGGTGGCGGTGAGAGCGGTCATGCGGTCCTCCTCGGTGGCGATTCCGTCGAACCGGTGTTCGATAGAACGTCTGTACGATGTCTAGCACGGGTGTTCGAAAGAAATCAAGGACACGCTCGAACAGATGTTTGAAATGCCTGTTCGATCGGCCTACTGTCGGTCACACCGAGAAGTTGACCAGCGACCACCGACAACGGTGCCTCGCGGACACGGACGAAGGGGTCGAGAGATGAGCGGCAAGGGTCGGGACGACGGCGCAGCGGGCGCGCAGGACAACATCCACCAGCTGCCCGAGCGCGACACCGGTGACGGCCTGACGGTTCGCCAGCGCAAGGTCCTCGAGGTCATCCGCAACGCCGTCGCGACCCGCGGCTACCCGCCGAGCCTGCGCGAGATCGGTGAGCTCGTCGGCCTCACCTCCCCCAGTTCCGTCGCCCACCAGCTCTCCTCCCTCGAGCGCAAGGGCTACCTGCGCCGCGACCCCAACCGGCCGCGCGCCATCGAGGTCATCTCCCCCGACGGCGATGCCACCCCGACCGCCGAGGTCGCCGACCTGCACGGCATGCGCGGCGGCGCCAGCGCCGACGACCAGGACGTCGACCCCACCGGCTCCGGGGACGCCCGCCCCGAGGCCAGCTACGTGCCCGTCCTCGGTGAGGTCGCCGCCGGTGTGCCGATCACCGCCGAGGAGATCGTCGACGACGTCTTCCCCCTGCCGAAGCAGATCGTCGGCGAGGGCTCGCTCTTCCTGCTCAAGGTCGTCGGCGACTCGATGATCGACGCGGCCATCTGCGACGGCGACTGGGTCGTCGTGCGCCAGCAGCCCAATGCCGACAACGGCGACATCGTCGCGGCGATGCTCGACAACGAGGCGACGGTCAAGACCTTCAAGCGCAAGGACGGCCACGTGTGGCTGCTCCCCCACAACCCCGCCTTCGAGCCGATCGACGGTGACCACGCGACGATCCTCGGCAAGGTCACCGCGGTCCTGCGTCGCCTCTGAGAGGCAGCGGGCGCCGCGGCCGCGCGCTCTGGGAGGATGACGGCATGAGCCGCTGGTGGTCCGCCCTCGCCTTCTTCGCCGCTGCGCTGGTCCTGCTCGTGCAGCTGGTGCTCGGCGCGGACCTGTGGACCCTCGTCCTCACCGTGGCGCTGCTCGTCGCCGCCTGGTGGGTCTCACCGCTCAACGGCGCGCGCGGCCCCCGGCACGTCGACGTGGAGGCGCGGCGCGAGGACCACCCCGTCGTCGTCCACTGGCGTCCCGGCTGCGTCTACTGCCTGCGCCTGCGCGGTGCGCTCGGGCGCGACAAGGACAAGGCGACGTGGATCAGCATCTGGGCCGACGAGGACTCGGCGGCCTTCGTCCGCTCGGTCAACCACGGCAACGAGACGGTGCCGACGGTGCGCATCGGCGAGCAGGTGCACACCAACCCCGATCCCGAGGTGGTCAAGGCCGCGCTGCGGTGACCCCGGCCGTCACGGCCTCCACGAGCGAGCGAAGGGAGTCCCCCAGCTCCCCGTCGACGCGGTGGTCGACGAGGTCGTCGCCCCGGGTGGGGCCACGGGTGATCAGGGCGACGGGGATGCCCCGCTTGGCGGCGTGGCGCACGAAGCGCAGCCCCGACATCACCTGCAGCGAACTGCCGAGCACGAGCAGGCTCGGGGCGGCGTCGACGAGGTCGTAGCAGTGCTGCACGAGCGGCTTGGCGACCGATCCCCCGAAGAAGACGACGTCGGGCTTGAGAGTGTCGGCCCCGCACGTGCGGCAGATCGGGGCGCGGAAGCGCTCGACGTCCACGCTGTCCAGGCGCACGTCACCATCGGGACGGATCTCGTCGCTGTCGACGTCGAATCCCGGGTTGTCCGCGGCCATCCGTGCGTCGAGCGTCGGCCGGTCGACCCGCGCGTCGCAGGTCAGGCACACGACCTCGACGAGGTTGCCGTGCAGCTCGACGACGTCACGGGTGCCCGCGGCCTGGTGCAGGCCGTCGACGTTCTGCGTGATGACCGGGCCCACGGCTCCGAGCTCCTGCAGCCGGGTCACGTGGTGGTGGGCGGCGTTGGGCCGCGCTGCGGAGAATCGGCGCCACCCGACGAAGCTGCGCGCCCAGTAGCGCTGCCGTGCCCCGCTGCTGCCGACGAACTCGGAGTAGTCCATCGGCTGCACCCGCCGCGTGCCGTCGGGCCCGCGGTAGTCGGGGATGCCGGACGCGGTCGACATCCCGGCACCGGTGAGCACCAGGGCCGGTCCGACACTGAGCACGCGCGCGATGTCCTCGATCACCCGACCAGTATGGGCACCCGGATGGGCGCCGACCTACCATGGGCCCCATGATCGACGCCGCAGGGCTGCGCGTGATGCGGGCCATCGCCGAGGAGGGCAGCTTCACCGCTGCTGCCCTGGCCCTCGGCTACTCCCAGCCCGCCGTCTCCCAGATGGTCAAGCGCCTCGAGCAGCGCACCGGGACCGTCCTTGTCGAAAAGGTCGGCCGCTCCGTCCGGCTCACCGAGGCCGGCGCCGTCCTGGCCCGCCACGCCGCCCCCGTCCTCGCGGCCCTCGACGCCGCCGAGGAGGAGGTCGCGGCCATCGCCGGGCTGCGCTCGGGTCGGGTACGCCTCATGGCCTTCCCCTCGTCCTCGGTCACGCTCGTGCCCCGCGCCCTCGCGGCCGTGCGCGCCGAGCACCCCGACCTGTCGGTGCAGTTCGCCGAGGCGGAGCCGCCCGAGTCGCTCGCCGCGCTGCGCGCCGGCGACGTGGACCTGGCGGTCGCCTTCAGCTACGACGGCAGCGACCTGGGTCGCGGCGAGGACCTCGAGGGCTTCGCCGTCCACCCCCTCCTCGAGGAGGAGGTGCGCGTCGCGCTCCCCCGCGACCACCGCCTCGCCGGCGAGGAGACGGTCTCGATGACCGACCTGACCGACGACGAGTGGATCGCCGGCTGCGCGCGTTGTCGCGGCCACCTGCTCAAGATCGCGCACGACGCGGGCTTCGCGCCCAAGGTCGCCTTCGAGACCGAGGACTACGTCGCGGTCCAGGGCTTCGTCGCGGCCGGGCTGGGCGTCGCCCTCATCCCCGACCTCATCCGGGCGGCCACGTCCAACCCCGACGTCGTCATCCGCCCGCTCGACCCGCAGAGCCGCCGGCGCATCCACGCCGTGACGACCGACGACCTGCTCAAGGTGCCGGCAGTGCGCACCACGCTCGACGCGCTGGTCGCCTCGGCCGCACTCGCCACTCCCGCCGAGGTCAGCTGATCGCAGCCACCGGAGCCGGCTTCGTCCGTGGCGTCGGCTCCGCGGTGGGCACGGCCCACTCCTGCCACTCGTCGAGCAGCTCCTCCGGGCGGTCCGAGGCCATGACGACCACGCCCGGGTAGTCGGCGAGGACACGGCGCAGCATCTCCCGGCCGGCGGGACCCAGGTCGTCGTCGACGTGCTCCAGCAGCAGGAGCGCAGGTTCGCCGATGGTCGCGCGGGCGACCCAGAGCCGGGCGACCTCCTGCCGCGTCAGCGGCTCCCCGCCACGACGAAGGGAGGTCCGCTCCCCTTCGTCCATGCGCGCCACCCGCTCGGCCAGGCCGACGGCGGCCAGGGCCGCGGTACCGTCCGCCTCGCTGAGGTCCGGCCGGCGGTAGCGGACCGCTCGGGCGATGGTGCCGCGCTCGATGCGAGCGCCCACAGGGGCGTACCCGACGCGACGGCGACGGTTCTTGGGCCCCGTGTGGGCCAGGTCCTTGCCGTCGACGCAGACGCTGGCGAAGCCCTCTCGTCCCGGGATGGCCAGCGTGGTGAAGACCTCGCGGGCGTGCTGCGGCGCGGCCCCGCGGAAGAGGATGCGGTCGCCGGGCTCGGCGAGCAGTCCGGGCATCTCGTGACCGTCGACGCCCAGGCCGCGCACGACGACCCGTCCGCCACGGGAGACGCCGGGGTCGAAGAGCGGCTCGCTGCGTGCCTCGACGCGCTCGGCAAGCAGGGGCGCGATGATCCGGCGCGCGGCCTTGTGGTTCTGGCGGTACTCGACGATGCGGCCGGCGTCGCCGACGGGACCGGCGATGATGCCGACGATCGTCAGGGCGACGGCGACGGAGGCGGCGGGCACGATGCCGAAGGCGCCCAGGGTCGCGGCACCGGCGGATCCGGCGACCGGGGCGACGAGGGCAACGGCTCGCAGCAGTCCGGCCGTGCGGGCGCGGTGGACGGCGGCGTCCACGACGCGGGAGCTCGAGGTGTCCAGGGCGCGCAGCTCGCGCTCGACGCCACCCGCGGCGGCGATCCCCGGGGCCGCGGTGACGGTGTCGGCGACCCGGGCAGCGAGGGACCCGCGACGGCGGCGCAGGTCGCGCGCCCGCTCGAAGGCCGGACCGGAAACGACACCGAGGACGATCGCGAGGACGAGGAGGGGCGCGGCCACGACGGCCGCCAGCTGCCAGCCGAGCGTCGCCAGGGCGGCGACGGAGCCGATGACCAGCGGGCCGAGCGCCACGAGCGGGGCGATCCCGAGGGAGACCCAGTTGCGCACGCTCGCGAGGTCATTGGTGGAGCGGGCGATCGTGATGCCGAGGGAGGGCGCCTTGGCCGAGGTCATCGCGTGCGAGACCAGCCCGCGGCGCAGCTGCTGGACGTAGTCCTGACCCAGGCGCTCGGCGACGACCCGCTCGACGTAACGGGTGACGCCCAAGCCCGCGACGGTGAGCGCGAGGACGCCCAGGTCGGCGAGGACCTCGCTCGCGGGTTGGCCGACGTCGTCGAGGAGCACCCCGACGAGCAGGCCTGCACCGACGGCACACGCCGCGTGGGCGAAGGCCGTGGCGACGAGCAGGGCCATGAGGACCCTCCGGTGCCCGCGCAGCAGCGCGGGCATCGGCGGGACGTCGGCGGCCTCGTGCTGCTCGGCGTCGTCGGACCGGTCCGAGAGGGTCTGGCTCATGACGCCTGCGAGCGGAAGACGTCGCTCGGGAGGAGGCCGAGCGCGACCTCGGGCTCGCGCAGCTCGAAGGTGTCGATGACCGGGACCCCGAGGACCTGGCCGGCCTCGCGGGTCGCCAGGGGCGAGGAGGTGACGACACCGGAGACTGCGGAGGTGGTGACGCCGGCCTCGTCGAGGACCTGCATGCCGGCGACGGCACCCAGGGCGTCCTGCGAGGCGAAGACGACCCGCTCGACCCGGGCGTGGAACTCGGGGTCCTCGAGCAGGCGGCGGGTCTCCTCCTGGTAGACGCCGTCGGCGACCTCGATGATGACGACGTCCGGCCCCGAGGCGGTGAGCTCGTCGACCATGTCGACGAAGATCTCCCGGATGCGCTCGTGGCCGAGACGGTAGGTCGTCGCGTGACCGAAGTCGGTGAAGTCCAGGACCGTCGAGGCGCCTGCGTCGCGGAAGTGGTGGGGGTCGTTGCCGGCGCCGGTGCCGGTGGACTTGCCGGCAGCGACCTGCAGGCCGGCGTTGGTGAAGCCGTTGACGATCGAGCCCAGGACCGTGGACTTGCCGGAGTTCATCGACGAGCCGAAGACGGCGACGACCGGGACCTTGCCGGCGGCCGGCTTGGCGATCGTGGCGGTCGAGCCGAGCGGGGCGAAGCGGTCCAGGGTCACGCGACCGGCGCGGTCGGCGAGCAGACCGATCGGCTCGATCTGGGTCGCGCCGTCGATCTTGGCGTGCATCTCGATGACGCTGGACGCCAGGCCGCCACCGGCGACGAGGTCAGCCGGCTCGAGGGAGGTGGGCACGTGGGCGAGGAACTGGTCGGGCGCGTAGCGGTCGCCGTAGGCGACGAGGATCTCGCGGCCGGGGAAGAGCAGCTGGCGCCGGGAGACGGGGCTCTCGAGGCGGGTGTGCTTGCCGATCTCGGTGACGCGGGCGAGGACGACGTCGCCGGCGCGGGGCACGATGTCCGCTCCGTACTCGAGGTGGTAGCCGTCGGCCGAGGACTCGATGGCCGCGGCGACGAAGCGCGTCGTGTACGCCTTGAGCGCACGGCGCAGGCGGACCGGGTCGATGGCCTCGGTGTGGCTGCCGGCGACCATGGCCGCGGTGGTCGTGGTGGTCTCGTCGGTGTCGAGGGCGAAGCTGTCGGGGGTGAAGGTCGTCATCGTCATCGTGCGCTCCTGTGTCTGCTCGCCCTGGGGGCTGATGTCGTGCGACGGGGTCCCGCCGGCCACGTCATGAATGACACCAAGCCAGCGTGAGCCCATCATGAGATCCGGATGAAGGTCCTTTCATCGTCACGAAACGCGTCGTTCACTGGCCGGGGCGCTATTGGGCGGTGACAACCGCAGGACCGTCGAGCACGGCGACATCGCCGTGCTCGTCGGTGCGCAGGACCCGGGCGCCGTGCTCCCGCGCCCACCGCAGGGCGCTCGGCGTGGGGTGGCCGTAGGTGTTGTCGGCACCCACGCTGATGACCGCGACCGGCGCGGCGACCTCGTCCATGAAGCCCTCGTCGAGGTTGCTCGAGCCGTGGTGCGGCATCTTGACGACGTCGAGGTCGGCGGCTGCTGCCGCCATCGACGGGTCGCGGCGCAGCGCCAGGAGCATCGCGTGCGCGGCCTCGCGCTCGACGTCGCCGAGGAGCAGTGCCGTGACCCCGGCGACCTGCACGTGGAGCACGACGCTCGCGTTGTTGGCCGCCGACCCTCCCGCCACGACGCGCGCGGGCCACCACGCCGTCGCCTGCACCTCCCCCAGCGCGAAGACCTGCCCTGCCACCACCGGCATCACCGGGATCGAGCGCTCCCGCGCGAGCTCGCGCACCTGACGCTCCGCCCACGGCGGGTCAGCGACCGGCGTGACGAGGATGCGGCCGACGGACCGCTCGCCGATCGCGGCGGCGAGATCGCCCACGTGGTCGTCGTGGAAGTGCGTGAGCACCACCGCGTCGAGCGTGCGCACACCGAGCCGTCGCAGGCAGCCGTCGATGCCTCCGCCCTCGGGTCCGACGTCGACGAGGACCGCACGACCGGGACCGGAGGCAAGCACGAGACCGTCCCCCTGCCCGACGTCACAGGCAACGAAACGCCACCCGGGCGGCGGCCACACGAGGGTCCGACCCGGCACGGCGCCGACGGCCACCACGACGACCAGAGCGATCGCGACGAGCGGGCTGGCCCGGGAGCGGCGTGCGGCCCATGGCCATCCGAGGACGCCCACCGTCGTGACGATCGCGAGCAGCACCGCACCCGGCGGGCCGTCGGGCCAGGGCAGCGCCCCTCCGGGCACGTCGGCGGCCACCCGCGCGGTCCAGGCGATGGCCAAGGCCAAGGGGGCTCCGCACCACCCCACGAGCGTCGCCAAGGTGGGGCTGAGCACGGCGACGAGGGCCGTGCTCACGCCGAGGACGGTCGCGGGGGCGACGAAGGGGGCGGCCACGAGATTGGCGACGACGGCGATGAGGCTGACCTCGCCCTGGAGCAGGACCACGACCGGACCGCAGACGAGCTGGGCGGCGAGCGGGATCGCCACGGCGGGGCCGATGAGGTGCAACCGTCGTGGCAGGTGGGCATTGATCGCGGCGGACCAGGGGCGCACGAGGAGCAGCAGTCCGAGCGTCGCGAGCGCGGACAGCACGAAGCCGTAGGAGCGCGCCAGCCACGGGTCATACGTGAGCAGCGCGAGGATCGCCGCGCAGAGTGCCGGGGTGCCCGCCCCGCGGCGGGAGGCGCTCAGGCCCAGCAGGCCGATGGCGCCCATCGTCGCTGCCCGGATGACGCTCGGCTCGGGCCGGGCGAGCACGACGAAGAAGGCCAGCCCCGCCCCCGCGACCCACGGTCGCCAGCGCCGCGGCACACCCCCGAGCCGACAGGCCCCGACGAGGGCGGCGAGCACGACCGCGACGTTGGAGCCGCTCACCGCCGACAGGTGCGACATCCCGGTGACGAGCATGTCGTCGGTCAGCTCCTGCGGGGTGAGCGAGGTGTCACCGATGACGAGGGCGGGCAGCAGGCCACGGGCGTCGGCGGGCAGCGGCTGGACGGCGTCGCGCATCCCGCTGCGCAGGTGCTCGGCCGCCGACCGTACGAGGGAGCGCTCCCCCACCAGCTCCGGCGGCCCACGCGGGCTGAGCACGGCGACCTCGGGGTCGGCGGCCTCGGCGGGGGCGAGCTTGCCCGTCAGCCGGATGCGGTCGTGCCAGCCGACGTCCGCCCACGACTGCTTGCCGCGGACGAAGACCGGCGCCCGGACCGCGGTCGTCTCCCCACGTGCGGTGACGGACTCGATCCGCACCCGGAGAAGCACCTGCTGCGGCGCCTCGCTCCCCGAGTCGCTGCGCGCCCGACCGGCCCGCACGATCGGTTCGGTGAGCACGACGCCCTCGGCCCGCACCATCGCTCCCTCTCGGGCCAGCTCGTCCACGGGCCCCACGCGTCGAGTGGCCTCGTGGGCCGCGGAGGCACCGAGCACGAGCGCCGTCGCGACGAGGGCCAGGGCGAGCACGCCCGGCCCGTCGCGCAGCAGGCCGGCCCGTCCGTGCCGGCCCCGGTACCGACGGCCGAGCACGAGGACCGCGACGAGGAGGAGCCCGGCCGCGACCGCGACCCACGTCCGTAGCTGCCCCGACCAGGACAGCGCCCACGCGCCCAACGCCCACGCGGACAGGCAGGGCACGAGGAGCCGCAGGTCGAGCACCGGCCGTGTGCTGACCGTGTCGTCGGCGCTCACACGGTGACCTCCGGCGCGAGTGTGGCGTAGGTCTTGTCACCGACGCCGCTCACCTCGCCGAGCTCCTCGACGCTGGTGAAGCCGCCGTGCTCGGTGCGCCAGTCGATGATCCGCTGGGCGAGCACCGGCCCCACTCCTGGCAGCGTCTCGAGGGTCGCCAGGTCCGCGGTGTTGAGGTTGACGAGCGCGTCGGGTGTCCCCGGAGCACCCGGTGTCCCGGCCCCCGGCGCCGCCCCTCCGGGCGCAGCCCCTCCCGGCGCCACCCCTGCAGGTGCTGGCCCTCCCGGCCCCGCTCCTCCCGGCGCGGGTGCTGCCGTCTCCCCCGGTCCGGGCACGACGACCTGCTCCCCGTCGACGAGCGGACGGGCGAGGTTGACCCCCGACAGCTCGGCCTCGTCCGTCGCGCCACCGGCCTCCTCGAGCGCATCGTCCACACGCGCGCCGGAGGCCAGGGTCACCACCCCCGGTGACTCGACCTCGCCGACGACGTGGACGGTGACCCGGGCCGCCGCGGTCGCCCTCGCCCCGGGCGTCCCGGCGCCGGTCGCACCCGCCCCCTTCGCGCCTGCCCCCTCGGGCGCGGCTCCGGGGAGCGGGCTGCCTCCCTTCGTCGATCCGGGTGTCGGCGCCCCGGGCTCCTCCCCCATCGCCACCGGCTGCGGTGCCGCGTCCTGCCGAGCGAGGACGTAGCGCCCGCCGAGCATCACCACCGCGAGGGTGACGACGAGTGCGAGGCCGATGATCGCCTGTCGGCTCACGCCGTAGCGACCCGTCGCGAGCGTCGACGGCAGCTCCAGCGGCCGGGGATCGCGGCTCTCGTCGAGGATCTCGGCGACGCGCGTGGAGGGTTCGCTGGGGCGGCTCATGTCAGCGACGCTAGGCAGGGCCTCGCCTCGCCGGGCCCTCATGCGTGCGGCTGTGGATCCTCACTCCCGGCTGGGCGCGGTTGTGGACTCCGGGGTAGGGGCCGGCGGCTTGGGAGTGTCAGTCCCGGATGTGCGGGAGCACCGCGACACCGATGGTGCCGAGCCCGACGTGCGAGGCGACGGTCGCGCTCAGCCGGGTCGTCTCCACCCGCGTGCTCACGGCGTCGGCGAGGGCGCGGGCCAGGCCCTGCGCCCGGTCATCGGCCTCGATGTGCTGCACCGCGATGTCGACGCCGTCGGCCCACTCGGGCAGCGACTGGCTGTCCTGCACCGTCAGCTCCTGCAGACGCGCGATGGCCTTGGCCGCAGTGCGCACCCGCTCCAGTGGCTCGACCTGGCCGTCGTGCACGTGCAGCACCGGCTTGACCGCCAGCGCCGACCCGAGCAGCGCGGCCGCACCACCGATCCGCCCCCCACGGCGCAGCCGGTCGAGGCTGTGCACCAGCCAGCGCGCCGACGAGGCGCCCAGACGCCGCTCCAGCCGCTCGACGACGTCGTCGACGTCGCGCCCGGCTGCCGCGTCCCGGCTCGCCGCGACGGCGGCGAAGCCGACGCCCATCCCGATCGTGCGGGAGTCGAGGACGTGCACGGGGACCGGGGACTCGAGCGCGGCGGAGCGGGCCGAGTCGACGGTGCCCGACAGGTCGGAGCTCAGGTGCACCGAGACGATGGACTCGGCGCCCCCCTTCGCCGCGGCCTCGTAGGCCCGGAGGAAGCTGATCGGGGCCGGCCGCGAGGTGGAGATGTCGGCCTTGCGCTGCAGGGCGTCGACGACCCAGTCGTTGATGGAGTCGTCATCGACGCGCTCCTGGCTGTCGACGACGACGTGCAACGGCACGACCGTGATGCCGTGCTCGCAGCGCAGCTCGGGCGGCAGCGAGGCGGTCGAGTCGGTGACGACGGCGATGCTCACCGTCCGAGGGTATCGAGCCTGACCGGTCGTCCACGGCTGGCCTGAGCGCCATGTCCACCACCGACCGGCTGCCCTACCTCGACTCGACCGTGCCGGAGGCGTGGAAGGCGCTCAACGCCCTCGCCCTCAAGGTCGGCGCCGCCGCCGAGGCCGCGGGCCTGGAGCGCGAGACGGTCGAGCTGATGAACGTGCGCATCTCGCAGATCAACGGCTGCGCGTTCTGCCTCGACATGCACACCCGGATGGCGGTCGAGGCCGGTGCCACGCTGCAGCGCATCGCGCAGCTGCCGGCGTGGGCGGAGTCGACGCTCTTCGACGCCGTGGAGTGCGCGGTCCTGCACGTCGCGGAGGTCACGACGACCCTGCCCGACGCCACGGAGCGAAGGGCGGCGCTCGCCTCCGCGCGCGACCTCCTGGGCGAGGAGGCCTTCGCCGCCGCTGAGTGGGCGGCCGTGACGATGAATGCCTTCAACCGGGTCTCGATCCTCTCCGAGCACCCGGTGCGGCCACGGGCCTGAGCCCGCGACCGCCGAGGGTCAGGCCGGGACGACGTTGACCAGCTTGGGCGCCCGCACGATGACGGTGCGGATGCCCCCTTCGGTCACGGCCTTGATCTTGTCGCGGCCGAGCGCCAGCTCACGCAGCTCGTCCTCGCCGATGTCGGCGGGGACCTCGACGCGGTCGCGCACCTTGCCCTTGACCTGGATGACGCAGGTGACGCTCGACTCGACCATCTTGCTCTCGTCGGCGACGGGGAAGGGCTCGGCACTCAGCGACGCGGAGTGACCCAGGCGCGACCACAGCTCCTCCGCCAGGTGCGGCGCGACCGGGGCGACCATGAGCACGAGCGGCTCGATCGCCGCGCGGGGCACCTGACCGAGCTTGGTCAGCGCGTTGTTGAGCTCGATGAGCCGGGCGATCGCGGTGTTGAACCCCAGGGTCGCGTAGTCCTCGCTCACGGCGGCGATCGTCTGGTGCAGCAGCCGCTCGGTGTCGGCGTCGAGGGCGGTGTCGACGACGCCCACCTCGCCGCTCTCCTCGTCGACGACGTTGCGCCACAAGCGCTGCAGGAACCGCTGGCTGCCGACGACGGCGCGCGTCTCCCACGGCTTGGACTGCTCCAGGGGGCCGAGCGACATCTCGTAGACGCGGAAGGTGTCGGCGCCGAACTGCTCGTACATCTCGTCGGGGCTGACCGCGTTCTTCAGCGACTTGCCGATCTTGCCGTACTCCTGGGTGACCGGCTGGCCCTGCCAGGTGAACCCGGTCTCGACCGCATCGTCCTCGACGACCTCGGCGGCCGGCACCGGCTGGCCGCGGTGGTCGCGGTAGGCGTGGGCCTGGATGTAGCCCTGCGAGAAGTACTTGCGGAAGGGCTCCTCACTGCTCACGTGGCCCAGGTCGAAGAGCACCTTGTGCCAGAAGCGGGCGTAGAGCAGGTGCAGCACCGCGTGCTCGACGCCGCCGATGTACAGGTCGACACCGCCGGGGTCGCGCGTGCCGGCCGGCGCACCGGCGACCGGCTCGTCGCGCGGGCCGACCCAGTAGGCCTCGTTGGCCGGGTCGACGAGCGCCTCGGAGTTGGCCGGGTCGAGGTAGCGCAGGTAGTACCAGCAGGAGCCGGCCCAGTTGGGCATCGTGTTGGTCTCGCGGCGGTAGCGCTTCGGCCCGTCGCCCAGGTCCAGCTCGACCTCGACCCACTCGGTGGCCCGGCCCAGCGGCGGCTCGGGCTCGCTGCTCGCGTCCTCGGGGTCGAAGGTGCGCGGGCTGTAGTCGTCGACCTCGGGCAGCTCGATCGGCAGCATCGACTCGGGCACCGCGTGCGCGACACCGTCCTCGTCGAAGACGATCGGGAAGGGCTCGCCCCAGTAGCGCTGACGGGAGAAGAGCCAGTCGCGCAGCTTGTAGTTGACCGTGCCGCGGCCCAGGCCCCGCTCCTCCAGCCAGGCGGTGATCGCCGGCTTGGCCTCGGCGACGGCCATGCCGTCGAGGGAGATCGAGTCATTGCTGGAGGCCGTGGCGACACCGTCCCCGACGAAGGGGGCGGACTCGTCGATCTCGCCGTCCAGCGGGGCGACGACGTGGCGGATCGGCAGGTCGAAGGCCGTGGCGTAGTCGAAGTCGCGGCCGTCGTGCGCGGGCACGGCCATGATCGCGCCGGTGCCGTAGCCCATGAGGACGTAGTCGGCGACGAAGACCGGGATGCGGGCGCCGTTGACCGGGTTGGTCGCCCAGCCTCCGGTGAAGACTCCGGTCTTGTCCTTGGTCTCGATCTGGCGCTCGACGTCGCTCTTGCGGCCCGCGGCGTCGCGGTAGGCGGACACGGCGGCGAAGGGGGTGTCCGCCCCGCCGGTCCACGCGTCCTTGGTCCCCTCGGGCCAGCCGCCCTGCGGCACGAGCGCGTCGACGAGCGGGTGCTCCGGCGCCAGGACCATGAAGGTCGCGCCGAAGAGGGTGTCGGGACGCGTGGTGAAGACCTCGATCTCGTGGTCGGCGCCGTCGGCGCCCTGCGCGGTGAAGGTCACCGCGGCGCCCTCGCTGCGGCCGATCCAGTTGCGCTGCATGGCCTTGACCTTGTCCGGCCAGTCGACCCGGTCCAGGTCGTCGGCCAGCCGGTCGGCGTAGGAGGTGATGCGCATCATCCACTGGCGCAGGTCGGCCTTGAAGACCGGGTAGTTGCCGCGCTCGGAGCGGCCGTCGGCCGTGACCTCCTCGTTGGCCAGGACGGTGCCCAGACCGGGCGCCCAGTTGACCGGGGCGTGGCTCGTGTACGCGAGGCGGTACTCGTCGAGGATCGCGGAGCGCTCGACACCGGACAGCTCCTGCCAGGTGCGGGTCTCCCCCTTCGGCAGGGGTCGCTCACCGGAGGCGAAGGACTCGATGAGCTCGTCGATCGGCCGGGCGCGACCGCGCCCACCGTCGGGCCGCTCGGCGTCCTCGTCGTACCAGGCGTTGAAGATCTGCAGGAAGATCCACTGCGTCCAGCGGTAGTAGTCCGGGTCGATCGTCGCGAAGGCGCGCCGGTCGTCGTGGCCCAGGCCGAGGCGCCGCAGCTGGCGCTTCATCGTGTCCATGTTGGCCTCGGTCGTCACCCGCGGGTGCTGACCGGTCTGGACGGCGAACTGCTCCGCCGGGAGGCCGAAGGCGTCGTAGCCGAGGCAGTGCAGCACGTTCTTGCCGAGCATGCGCTGGTAGCGCGCGTAGACATCGGTCGCGATGTAGCCCAGCGGGTGGCCGACGTGCAGCCCCGCGCCCGAGGGGTAGGGGAACATGTCGAGGATGAGCATGTGGCCCTCGTGCTCGCGCACGCGCTCCGGCTCGGCCCACGGTCCGGCGGGGTTGGGCGCACGGAAGGTCCCGAGCTCCTCCCAACGGTCCTGCCAGCCGGTCTCGATCCGACCGGCCATCTCCGCGGTGTAGCGGTAGGGCGTCTCGCTCATCAGTGCTGGTTCTCCCGGGCTCGAAGGTCGGGGATCAGACTACTTGGCCGCCCTCCTCCCTAGGGTGTGGCCCATGGACGCGCTCGGCCCGGGGATCATCGACATCCACACCCACTTCATGCCCCAGCGGGTGCTCGACAAGGTGTGGGCGTACTTCGACTCGGCGGGTCCGCTCATCGGCCGTGCGTGGCCGATCACCTACCGCACGGACGAAGGGGAGCGCCTGGCCACGCTGCGCGGCCTGGGTGTGCGGGCCTTCACCTCGCTCAACTACGCGCACCGGCCGGGCATGGCGGCCTGGCTCAACGACTGGTCGACCGGGTTCGCCGCGGAGCACACCGACGTGCTGCACTCGGCGACCTTCTACCCCGAGCCGGGGACCGCCGAGTACACGGCCGCGGCGCTCGACGCGGGCGCCCGGGTGCTCAAGGTCCATGTCCAGGTCGGTGACTACTCGCTCGCGGACCCGCTGCTCGACGACGTCTGGGCCCTCCTCGAGCGCCGTCGGACCCCGATCGTCATGCACGCCGGGGACGGTCCGGCCCCGGGGCGCTTCACCGGGCCCGACGCGGTGCGCGACCTGCTCGAGCGCCACCCGGGGCTCGTGCTCGTCATCGCCCACATGGGCATGCCCGACTACGGCGACTTCCTCGACCTCGCCGCCGCCCACCCCGACGTCCACCTCGACACGACGATGGCCTTCACGGACTTCACCGAGGCGGTCACCCCCTTCCCCCGGGAGCGGCTGGAGGACCTGCACGCCCTCGGCGACAAGGTGCTCTTCGGCAGCGACTTCCCCAACATCCCCTACCCGTACGAGCACGCCGTCGAGGCCGTGCGGCGCCTGGGGCTCGGCGAGGAGTGGGAGCGAAAGGTCCTGCACGACAACGCCGCCCGGCTCCTGCGCGTCAGTTCCGCAGGTGCGACAGGGTGATGCCGATCGGGATGCTCACGAGCATCACGAGCAGGAGCAGCCGGTAGCCGACGACCATCGCGCGGGGGCGGGCGGCAGGACGTGGGCGCAGGTCGGCCCGCAGTGCCAGCGCGAGCGCGACGACGAGCAGCAGTGAGCCGAGGTCGACGAGCAGCGGGGTCGCGACGAGCGTGCCGAGGACGACCAGGGCACCGCCGAGGTTCCACCCCGCGACCTGCACCCAGCCGGAGCGGTCGTCCGCGACGTCCGCGCGCATCCAGCCCATGGCGTACTGGGCCACGCCGACGACGAGGACGAGGAAGGCCGCCGCCCAACTCCCCTTCGTCCATCCGAAGGGTCCGGTGACGGCCGCGACGAGTCCGCCGAGGACGACGGCCAGAGCGCCGAGGACGAGCAGGACACGCGCCTGCCGGGGCGTGGACGGCACCTCAGCCGGCCGTGCCGACGCTCAACAGCACGACGGAGTCCTCGAGGGCCCGCAGGTCGTGGCGCTCGGGCGGGATGACGAGCAGCTCCCCCGCCGCTCCCTCCCAGAAGTCCTCGCCCGCCGTCACGCGCACCCGCCCCTGCAGGACCTGCAGCGTCGCCTCCGGCGGGCTCTCGTGCTCGGCCAGCGCCTGCCCCTCCACGAGGGCGATGAGCGTCTGGCGCAGCACGAAGTCGTGCCGGCCGTGGACCGTGACGGCGCTGCGGCCGGCAGACCCGACGCGGGCGGCGGCCAGGTGCTCCTCGGCCAAGGTGGTCAGTGACATCGACTCCATGACGACTCCTCCTGCGCGGTGGGGACCCCGACTCCCCATACTCCTCCACCCCACGTGCCAGAGTCATCCCCCTTCGCCCGCCTCGTCCTCGCCCGGGTAGGTGACGCTCTCGCCGTCGACGACCGCGAAGGAGGTCAACGTGTGCGGCTTCGGCGCGCTGTCGCCGATGACGTCCAGGACCGTGACGCCGCGCACGAGCAGCGCGTCACCGACGAGCGACCGGTGGCAGCGCCACGGCACCGCCTCCGCGCACATGATGACGGGGGACTCGGCCTCGGCGATCTCCATCAGCTGCGCCAGGCCCCGACCGAACTCCTCCGAACCCATGTGGTCGGCGTAGCCCTGGAAGGAGGCATTGCGCCACGCCGTGTTGACCGAGTCGGGGCGCCGCTTGCGCAGGCCGCCGAGCTCGGGGACGTGCGTGTAGCCCAGTCCTGCCCCGGCGAGGGACTCCGCGAGGGCGTCGTGCCAGTACTGCGGGTTGCGCCGTGACTTGGGCACGGTGCGGATGTCCACGACGCGGGTGATGTCGAGACCACGCAGCAGCGCGATGAAGTCCTCGACGGGCCGCGTCGAGTGGCCGATCGTGTGGACGGTGCTCATCCGATCATCATGCCCCCCGGCAACGCCGAAGGCCCGGACCGTGACGGTCCGGGCCTTCGATGTACCACTGGTGGAGCTGAGGGGATTCGAACCCCTGACCCCCTCCATGCCATGGAGGTGCGCTACCAACTGCGCTACAGCCCCGAGTGGGATTCCCCCGAAGGGGACTGCGAGAGTTTACCCATACGGACCCCCGGTTCTCCAAATCGAGCCGTCCGACCCGGTCAGAGGCCCTCCGCGGAGGCATTCCACTGGGTGATCCGCCAGCCGCGACGGCCGCTCATCGACGTCGCCCCGTCCTCGAGGACCGCCCAGTGGCAGTTGCCGAAGCCGCCGAGGATCCGCCAGGCGGTCGTCTGGTCGAGCCCGACGAGCTCGGCGACGAGGGTGCGCCCGGTGACGCCGTGCGTGGCGATGACGACGCACTCCCCCGGGTCCATGGACGTCACGAGCTCGTCGAGGGCGGGGCGCACCCGCGCGGCGAGCTCGGCGAGCGACTCACCGTGGCCACCGCGCTTGAAGTCCTCACCGCTGATGAGCTTGTCCGCGTCCTCCGGGTACTGCGAGTACACCTGCGCCGCGGTCATGCCCTGCCAGCCGCCGGCGTGGATCTCGCGCCAGCGCGCGTCGACGGACAGGTCGATGCCGCTCGCCGTCGCGACCTCCTCGGCGGTCACCCGGGCGCGCACGAGGTCGGAGGTGACCACCCGCGAGGGACGAAGGGAGGAGATCGCCGCCGCGGCGGCACGGGCCTGCTCGTGGCCGAGCTCGGTCAGCTCATGGTCGAGCTGGCCCTGCCAGATGCCCTTGAGGTTGGACGTGGTCTGGCCGTGGCGCAGGACGACGAGGCGACGGGGCTCCCCCTTCGCCCCGCCGGCGGCCTCCGCGGAGACCCGCCGGGTCGCCTCGGTCACTGGTCGCCGATGGTCTGCTGCGAGCCCACGACCCCGAGGTCGAGGTGCGGGCAGTCGCGCCACAGGCGCTCGAGGTCGTAGAAGTCGCGCTCCTCGTCGTGCTGGGCGTGCACGACGACGTCGCCGAAGTCGATGAGCACCCAGCGCCCGGGGCCGTTGCCCTCGCGGCGCAGGGGCTTGGTGTCGGCCTGCTCGCGCATGGCCTCCTCGACGGCGTCGACGATCGCCTGGACCTGGCGCTCGTTGTCGGCGGAGACGATGAGGAAGATGTCGGTCAGGGGCATCTGGCCGGACACGTCGAGTCCGGTGATGGTCGTTGCGAGCTTGTCGGCCGCGGCGCGCGCGGCGATGGTCGCGAGGTCGATGGCCTGCTGGGTGGCTGCCACGTGCTGGGTCACTCCCGGTCGTCGGTGTAGAGCTCGTACTTGTTGATGTACTGCACGACGCCGTCCGGCACGAGGTACCAGACCGGTTCGCCGTCGCTGACGCGCTGGCGGCAGTCGGTGGAGGAGATCGCCATGGCCGGCACCTCCTGCAGCGTCACCTTGTCCTCCGGCAGGCCGGACTCGCTCAGGTGGTAGCCGGGACGCGTGACGCCGATGAAGTGGGCGAGGTCCCACAGCTGGTCGACGTCCTTCCACGACAGGATCTGCGCGAGGGCGTCGGCTCCGGTGATGAAGAACAGCTCGTCATCGGGGCGCTGCGCGCGCAGGTCGCGAAGGGTGTCGCTCGTGTAGGTCGGGCCGTCACGGTCGATGTCGACCCGGCTGACGGTGAAGCGGGGGTTGGACGCCGTCGCGACCACCGTCATGAGGTAGCGGTGCTCGGCCGGACTGACCTGCTTGTCCGCCTTTTGCCAGGGCTCGCCCGTGGGGACGAAGACGACCTCGTCGAGGTCGAAGAGGGACTGCACCTCGCTCGCTGCGACGAGGTGCCCGTGGTGGATGGGGTCGAAGGTCCCACCCATCACGCCCAGGCGCTTGCTCAGTGGTGGTCCCCGACGTCGTGACCGTGGTCGTCGTGCGCCACGGTGTTGTGCGGGGCCGGGATCTTGGTCGCGGCCTGGCGGAAGGCGAAGAGGACGCCCAACATCATCGCGAAGACGAGCAGCGCGAACAGGCCGTAGACCCACGGCGGGACGGGCAGCTCGTTGTGGTGAACGGCCTCGGCGGCGATGGAGGCAAAGGAGCTCAGCATGCGGCCATGCTACCCGGCCGCGATGGCCGCCGGTTGTCCACCACCGTGGTCCACAGCCCTGTGGGTAGCCACGAGGACTGCACCATGTGCCTGTGGACACACCTGTGGGTGGTGTCCGCTCAGCGATGGGCCGGCCCCGCTGTTGCCGTTCGGCCACGAAGGCGCGTAGAACAGTTCCCACACCGCGGCCGTGCGGGGAGGCGCAAGACCTCGTCGAGCGGCCGGCAGGACCACAGGGATAACGACTTCGCACGCTCGTGCACGGGCCCACACCCGTGCCGGGCACCGGCGACTCGAGCGATGTCGGCGCCTCCTGGTCCACGTGTCACCGCGACGTCGCGGCCGGTGCCCGACGTCGTGCTGCAGTCGCCGCAGGGCCCACGCGCGGGTCGTGCCACGGACAGCGGTCGAGGGTCCTCCCGGGGGCGGGAGGACCCTCGACCTGTCTCTGTGTCCGTGCTTCAGCCTCGGTCTCTGAACCGCATTGCCCTACGGCAATGCAGAGTCTTGACGTCGAGACTTTGCATTTCCCCGGGGAGATGCAACGTCTTGATGTCGAACGTTTGCATTTGCCCGGGGAAATGCAACGTCTTGACGTCGAGAGAGCGGTCGGTCAGGGGCGGACCTGGCCGTCGCCCTCGACGACCCACTTCGTCGTCGTCAGCTCGGGCAGGGCCATCGGGCCGCGGGCGTGCAGCTTTTGCGTCGAGATGCCGATCTCCGCGCCGAAGCCGAACTCGCCGCCGTCGGTGAAGCGCGTGGACGCGTTGACCATGACGGCGGCGGCGTCGACCTCGGCGGTCCACCGGCGAGCCGCAGCCCGGTCCTCGGTGACGATGGCCTCGGTGTGTCCGGTGCCGAAGCGGCGCACGTGCTCCAGCGCTGCCTCGACGTCCTCGACGACCGCGACCGACATCTCGAGGCCGTGGAACTCGGCGGCGTAGTCGTCATCGCTCACCGGGAGGACCTCGATCCCCGCGGGGGCGAGCTCGACGGTCGTCGCGTCACCGTGGAGGACCACACCTGCGCCGGCGAGGTCGGCCAAGGCCTTGGGCAGGAAGTCGTCGGCGACCCCACGGTGCACGAGCAGCGACTCGGCCGCATTGCACACGCTGGGACGGTGCGTCTTGGAGTTGACCGTGATGGCCAGCGCCTTGCCCAGATCGGCGGCGGCGTCGACGTAGACGTGGCAGTTGCCGATGCCGGTCTCGATGACGGGCACCGTCGACTCGGTGACGACGGTCTGGATCAGGCCCGCTCCCCCACGCGGGATGAGCAGGTCGACCAGGCCGCGGGCGGTCATCAGCTCCTTGACCGCGTCGTGGCCGCCCTCGAGCAGCTGCACGGCGTCCTCCGGCAGCCCCTGCTCGGCGAGCGAGGCACGCAGCGTGTCGACGAGGGCTCGGTTGGTGCTCGCCGCGGCCGAGCCGCCGCGCAGGATCATCGCGTTGCCGGACTTCAGCCCCAGGCCGGCGGCATCGACCGTGACATTGGGGCGCGCCTCGTAGATCATCCCGATCACGCCCATGGGCACGCGCACCTGGCGGATCTGCAGGCCGTTGGCCAGGGTCGAGCCGCGCACGACCTCACCGACAGGGTCGGGCAGCGCGGCGACGTCCCGCAGCGCCTGCGCCACGGCGGCCACGCGGGCCGCGTCGAGGGTCAGGCGGTCGAGGAGGCCGGTGGCCATCCCCCCTTCGCGTCCCCGCTGGAGGTCCTCGGCGTTGGCGGCGACGACCTGCTCGGTTGCGGCGTTGACGGCGTCGGCGAGCGCGAGGAGCGCGGCGTCCTTGTCGGCGCGGGTGAGCAGGGCGAGGTGCCGCGAGGCCGTCCGGGCACGCCCGGCGAGCTCCGGCACGGAGGCGGTGGCGGGGACGGTGCTCTCACTCATGGCCACAGGGTAGGCCGCGCGGTGAGAGGATGCCGAGGTGACCACGATCCTCTCCATCCAGTCCCACGTCGCCTACGGCCACGTCGGCAACTCCGCCTCCGTCTTCCCGATGCAGCGTCTCGGGGTCGAGGTGTGGCCGGTGCACACGGTGAACTTCTCCAACCACACCGGCTACGGCGCCTGGCGCGGTCCGCTCATGGACCCGGGCGACGTCGCGGACGTCGTCACCGGCATCGGCGAGCGCGGCGCCTTCGAGGAGATCGACGCGATCCTCTCCGGCTACCAGGGCGGCGAAGGGATCGGCGCGACCATCCTCGAGGCCGTCGCCGCGGTCAAGGCGGCCAACCCGGACGCGATCTACGCCTGCGACCCGGTCATGGGCAATGCCAAGTCCGGCTGCTTCGTCCACGAGTCGATCCCGGTCCTGCTGCGGGAAAAGGTCGTCCCCCACGCCGACCTCATCACGCCCAACCAGTTCGAGCTGGGATTCCTCACCGAGACCGAGCCGGAGACGATCGAGGAGACCCTCGCCTCCGTCGACGCCGCCCGGCAGATGGGCCCGAGCACCGTGCTCGTCACCTCGGTGCTGCGTCCGGACCGACCCGAGGGCACGATCGAGATGCTCGCCTGCCACGAGGACGAGGCCTGGGTCGTGCGCACTCCCCACCTGCCCCTCAAGGCCAACGGCTCCGGGGACGTGACCGCCGCCCTCTTCACCAGCCACTGGCTGCGCACCCGCTCGCTGCAGGAGTCGCTGGGCCGGACGGTCTCCTCCGTCTTCGACCTGCTGCAGCTGACCCTTGACTCCGGCAAGCGTGAGCTGCAGCTCGTGCAGGCGCAGGAGACCTACGCCAACCCGCGGATGCAGTTCGAGGTCACGCAGGTGCGGTGACCGTCGCACGAGCTCGCCACCGACGGGCATGACGAAGGGGGACGTGCCGGTACGTCCCCCTTCGTCATGTCCTCGTGGTCAGCGCTTGAAACGGATGAAGCGGTCGAACTGGTGCGATCCGGTCCCGCGGGTCGCACGCCGGTGGCTGTACGTGTCGGCGCGCACGTGGTTGTACTCGTCGACCTGGAAGCTGCCGTCCGCGTTGACCTTGGTGACGAAGGCGACGTGCCCGTAGGTGCCGGAGTTGCGCACGGCGATGTCACCGGCCCGCGGGGTGGAGTAGACGGGGATGCCGACGGCGCGGGCGTTGTTGTCCCAGTTGATCGCATTGCCGAAGCGGCCGCCGCCGTACTGGTTGCTGAAGTCCTTGATCCCCAGTCGTGACACCACCGTCCACGCGGCGAAGGAGGTGCACTGGCCCTTGTAGAAGTTCCACGGGTCGATGCCGCTCGTCGCGCCGCGGTATGGGTAGTCGTCGCGCGGGGTGTAGCTGCCGGTGCTGGTCCCACCGACGAGGTGCGAGGCGTTGTTGTTCTTCAGCGTCGCGTTGAGGTTGACCTTGCCGCCCGCGGCGATCGTCTGCTTGGTGCCGCCGTAGTTGGAGTTGTAGTGGACCGCGACCTTCTGCCCGGTGCGGTTCCACACCGACGCGGCGCGGTTCTTGATGCACAGGCCGCGCCCGTTGCCCGCGCTCTTGAACGTGTAGCAGCTCGGGGTGGTCGTCCCGTAGTTGGCGAGCGAGCCCTTGTGGTCGCTGACCGAGCCCTGGTGGTTGCTGTTGTAGTAGTAGCAGAACTCCCCCGCCTCGCAGAAACCGTTGCGGGCGGTCGCCGACTGCGCCATGGGCGCGGTCGCCAGGACCGTGCCCGAGACGAGCACGAGCGTGGCGAGAGTGGACTTCACAGCCTTCATGCGGATCCCCGTGTTCCCTGACGGGGACGGCCCCTGCCGTCCCTCCGCGACGAAGGTATTGGCTGCGGGGCGATCGCGCAGCGCGAGCCGTGTCCGGCCGGACGAAGGGGGGATCAGAGCAGCGCGAGGTGGTCCCGGTGGATGACCTCACGCTCGTACTGCGGGCCGATCGCCTCGGCGAGCTCCTTGGTGCTGCGGCCCATGAGGTGGGGCAGCTCGCCGGAGGTGTAGTTGACCAGGCCGCGCGCGATGACCGTGCCGTCGGGCCCGACGACGTCGACCGGGTCGCCGTCGACGAAGGACCCGGTGCAGCCGGTGATCCCGGCGGGCAGCAGCGAGCGGCCGCGCTCGCGCAGCGCGGTGACCGCACCCGCGTCGATCTGGATCGAGCCGCGCGGGCTCGTCGCGTGGGCCAGCCAGAGGGCCCGCGAGCCGCGACTGCGCGGCTGCGCCTCGAAGGCGGTGCCGACGTCCTCACCGGCGAGGGCCGGCACGATCCGGTCGGCGGAGGTGAGCACGGTCGGGATCCCGGCCGCACCGGCGATCGTCGCCGCCTCGACCTTCGTCGTCATGCCACCGGAGCCGACGGCCGAGCCGGTGCCCCCGATGGAGATGCCCTCGAGGTCGGCGGAGTTGCGCACGACGGCCACCCGCTCGGCGCCCGGGGTGCCGGGCGCGGCGGTGTGCAGGGCGTCGACGTCGGTGAGCAGCACGAGGGCGTCGGCGTCGACGAGGTGGGCGACGAGCGAGGCGAGCCGGTCGTTGTCGCCGAAGCGGATCTCGTCGGTGGCGACCGTGTCGTTCTCGTTGACGATCGGCACGATGCCCAGGCCGAGCAGCGACTCGAAGGTGCGCTTGGCGTTGGTGTAGTGGCTGCGCCGGGTCACGTCGTCGACGGTGAGCAGCACCTGCCCGATGGTGTGCCCGTGCGAGCCGAAGGCGCGGTCGTAGGCGGACAGCAGCACGCCCTGACCCACGCTGGCCGCCGCCTGCTGGCGGGCGAGGTCACGGGGGCGGGTGCTCATGCCCAGCGGGCCGATGCCCGCGGCGATGGCGCCCGAGGAGACGAGCACGAGCTGGGTGCCGGCGCTGCGACGCCCCGACAGCGCGTTGACCAGGGCGGTGAGGCGGGCGACGTCGAGCTCTCCCCCGACGGCACTCGTCAGTGACGAGGAGCCGACCTTGACCACGAGGCGCTGGGCATCGGCGACCGCCCGGCGGGCGTCGACGGGCTGCGCGCCGTTGCTCCGCGCGCCGTTGCTCCGCGCGTCGTTGCTCCGCGCCTCGACGGCCATCAGTCGTCCTCGGTCCAGTGACCGGCCTCGCGCTCGGTCCGCAGGTCATCGCGGGCAGCGGTCTGGGCGTCCTTGCGGGCGTGGAACTCCTCGCGGCGCTCGCGCGTGGTCCGCCGGGTGTTCTCCTCGAGGCGCAGGTCGGTGCCGCGGCCACCGAGCAGCTCGGCACCGCCGACCATCGTCGGCTCCCAGTCGAAGACGACGGCGTCCTCGACGGGGCCGATGAGCACCGTCGAGCCGGCGACGGCCCCCGCCTTGGTCAGCTCGTCCTCGACGCCCGCCCGGTTGAGCCGGTCGGCGAGGTAGCCGATCGCCTCGTCGTTGGCGAAGTCGGTCTGGCGCACCCAGCGGGTCACCTTGTCGCCGAGGACGCGGAAGACCTCGCCCTCGGGCGTCATCTCCCGGCGCACGACGAAGCCCGCGTCGTCGACGGCCTTGGGCCGCAGCACGACTCGCTGCGGCACGACCTCGACGTCGGCCTCCGCGCGGGCGGCCTGGACGTGCCGGGCCATGGCGAAGGTCAGCTCCTTGAGTCCCGTGTGCGCGACGGCGGAGACGATGAAGACCTCCAGCCCGCGCTCCTCGAGGTCGGCCTTGACCATCTCGGCCAGGTCGAGGGCGTCGGGGACATCGGCCTTGTTGAGCACGACGATGCGGGTGCGCTCCGACAGCGGCTTGCCGCCGAGCGTCTCGTCGGCGACATAGGCCGACAGCTCGGCCTCGATGACGTCGAGGTCGCTCATCGGGTCGCGGCCGGGCTCGAGCGTCGCGCAGTCGATGACGTGGACGAGGACCGAGCAGCGCTCGACGTGGCGGAGGAACTCCAGGCCCAGGCCACGCCCTTCGCTCGCGCCGGGGATGAGGCCGGGCACGTCGGCGACCGTGTAGCGCACGTCGCCGGCCGTCACGACGCCGAGGTTGGGCACGAGGGTGGTGAAGGGGTAGTCGGCGATCTTGGGTCGCGCCGCCGACAGGACGGACACGAGCGAGGACTTGCCGGCGCTGGGGAAGCCGATGAGCGCGACGTCGGCGAGCGACTTCAACTCCAGGACGACGTCGGTGGCCTCACCGGGCTCGCCGAGCAGCGCGAAGCCGGGCGCCTTGCGGCGCTGGCTCGACAGCGCCTTGTTGCCGAGGCCACCGCGGCCGCCCTTCGCCGCGACGAAGGTCGTGCCGGGCGTCACGAGGTCGGCGAGCACGTCGCCGTGGGCGTTGGTGACGACCGTGCCGGCGGGGACGGGCAGGACGAGGTCGGCGCCGTTGGCACCGTTCTTCTCATCACCGGCGCCGGGAGCGCCGTTGGTCGCGCGGCGGTGCGGGCTGCGGTGGTAGTCGAGGAGGGTCGTCACCTGCGGGTCGACGAGCAGCACGACGTCACCGCCGTGACCGCCGTTGCCGCCGTCCGGGCCGCCGAGCGGCTTGAACTTCTCGCGGTGCACGGAGGCCACACCGTGACCGCCCTTGCCGGCCTCGACGTGCAGGGTGACGCGATCGACGAAGGTCGTCACGACCTCACCTCTCCTCGGTTGTGGTGCAGGTACGGCGAAGGGGGCGGGTCAGCCGACCCGCCCCCTTCGCCCAACGCAGTGTGTGCGTCGTCAGCCGGCGGCGCCGGCCGGGACGACGTTGACGACCTTGCGGCCGCGCTTGGTGCCGAACTGCACCGCGCCGTCCGCGAGGGCGAACAGCGTGTCGTCGCCACCGCGGCCGACGTTGTCGCCCGGGTGGAAGTGGGTGCCGCGCTGGCGGACGATGATCTGGCCGGTACCGACGATCTCGCCGCCGTACCGCTTCACGCCGAGGCGCTGGGCATTGGAGTCGCGACCGTTCTTGGTCGAGGACACACCCTTCTTGGATGCCATGTCAGTAGTTCCTCACTGCTCGAAAGTGGAAGGCTCAGGCCTTGATGTCGGTGATCTTGAGCTGGGTCAGCGGCTGGCGGTGACCCTGGCGCTTGCGGTAGCCCGTCTTGTTCTTGTACTTCATGATCGTGATCTTCGGACCCTTGGCGGACCCGACGACCTCGGCCGTGACGCTGACCTTGGCAAGCTTGTCGGCGTCGCTGGTCACCGTGGACCCGTCGACGAGGAGGATCGGCTGCAGGTCGACGCTGTCGCCGGCCTGACCCTTGATCGAGTTGATGAGGATGGTGTCGCCGACGGAGACCTTCTCCTGGCGGCCACCCGCGCGAACGATCGCGTACATCAGTGGAACTCACTTTCGGTGTCAGGTGCACTCGCTCTGTCTGACCGGCCAACAGTCCTCGTGCCGAGGCACGAAGCGTCCGCTCGGTGGGCGCACCGAGGGACAAGACTACCGGGCAGGTGGCCCGGCGGGCAAAACACGGGCGAAGGGGGGTCAGCCCGAAGTCAGAGCGATGGCGGGATCCACTCGGCTGGCGCGGACTGCCGGGATGACCCCTCCGACCGCACCGGAGAGGATCCCGGCGAGCAACGCCGCGCCGAGCCACGGCCAGGGCAGATCACCACGCACCTCGAGGGTGATGGAGTGGTTCAGGGTCACGATGCTCCCGATGAGCACCCCGTGGATCGCGCCGATGAGGCCGAGCACGGTCGACTCGGCCATGATCTGGCGCACGATGTCACCCCGGCTGGCGCCGATGGCGCGCCTCAGGCCCAGCTCCGTGCGGCGCTCGGCGATCGACGCCCACAGCGTCACGGCGATGATGACGACACTGATGGCCAGCGCCAGCGCGGCCAGAGCGATCATCAACCGCTGGCTCTCACCCAGCACCAGGGTGCGCAGGCCCCGCGGTTCGAGCTCGGTACGGGCCGTGATGCTCTGAGCCAGCACCGGGGAGAGTGCGAGCGGAGCAGCCTCGGCGACCGCGTGGGCCGCGCCCGGAGCGGCGCTCACCCTGACTGCAGTTGGGCCCACCTCCATACCGAGCGACTCGCACTCCGCGCCCCGTGGGATCACGACCTGCGACGAGATGGCCGGCTCCGTGATCGGAGACGTGGCGATGCCCAACAGGGCGTACGGGTGTCCGTCCAGCCACACGGTCGAGCCGACCGATCGAGTCCCCAGCCCCATGCGGGCGGCCACTTCGTCGCCGATGACGACGACGTCGTCGCACCGATCCAGGTGGCCCGGGTCCCACCATCTGCCGGCGGTCACGCGTGCCTGCACGGCGATCTGGCTGCTCGGGCCATCCATCACGACGGCTTCGACGGGTTGCTCCGCGGCGCGTGGATGGAGGGCCAAGGTCGGGGCGTCGGTCACGGGTGCGAATCTGGCGGCGCCGTCGACTCCGGGCAGCGCGTCCAGCCGCTGCAAGCCGTTCGGCTCCGGCACGGCGGTCTGGTCCCACCCTTCGAGGATCACCGAGCGCGCTGCGAGCTCGTCGAAGCGGACACTGACGGCCCGGGCGCCGTTGCCGGCCACGCCGAGGGTGGCCACGAAGGCGATCACTCCCACGGAGACGCTGAGCGCGGTCAGGACGGAGCGACCCGGACGCCGGACGATGGCCTCAAGGCCCTCGACCAGCGCAACCCCCCAACCCCTCACGTCAGGACTCCGTCGCGCATCTCGAGGGTGCGATCACACCGTGCCGCGACGTCCGGGTCGTGCGTGACGAGGACGATGGCGGCTCCCCGCTCCTTGCCCAGTCCGAGCAGGACGTCGAGGACCAGGTCGCTCGACGCGGCGTCGAGGTTGCCGGTCGGTTCGTCACACAGCAGCACGGACGGGTCGTGCACGGCTGCGCGGGCCACGGCCACGCGCTGACGTTCGCCACCCGAGAGGGTCAGCGGTGCGCTCGTCGCCATGGAACCCATGCCGACGAGCTCGAGAGTCGCCCGCGCCCGCTGCGCATGCTGCGCCATGGGCACTCCCGCGTACAGCAGCGGCAGGGACACGTTGTGGACGACGTCCTTGTGGGCGATCAGGTGGAAGGACTGGAAGACGAACCCCAAGTGCTGCGAGCGGCGCCGCGAACGCTGCCTTTCACTCATGGCCTCGGTCGACTCGCCGGCCAGCGAGAGGTGCCCTGCGGTGGGTGTGTCCAGCAGTCCGAGGAGCTGAAGCAAGGTCGACTTCCCCGAGCCCGACGGCCCGACGATGGCAACCGACTCTCCCGCATCCACGTCGAGGGTTGCTTCCCTCACGGCGTGCACCCGCCCCCACGGCGCGTCGATCGTGCGGGCCAGTCCTTCGGCCGCGATGGCGGGGACGGTCATGACGACGGGTCGGTCGGCGCATCGGACGGCTGAGTCAGTCCCACGATCACGGCATCCTGCGTCGACAACCGGGCACCGTCCACAGGCGTCACCTCGGTCATGCCGCCAGTGGAGAATCCGGTGGTGACCACGACATCTCGCGGATCGGAGCCACCGACGCGAACCATGCTCCTCCCCTGGGCATCGGTCCACAATGCCGTCACCGGCACGACGAGGTGTGCCGTCTTGGCACTCCTGAGTTCCACGGACACGACGACGGACGACGCCTCGTGCAGCTCGAGATCAGGGGCGGTGAAGGTCACTGACCTGTTGCCCGCGTCCACGTCGCCACCGCCAGCGAGGTCACCTGCCGAGGCGTCCTGGCCCTCGGGAGGAGCGCCATCCCCGGAGGGAGTGCCTGCGCCAGCCGTCGAGGCGGGCGCATCGCCCTCGACGACCAACTTCTGGTCCGGATGCCCCTCCAGGCTCACCCGCGTGGAGGAGGTGATGTCCGAGACGCCCTTGGCCACTGGACAGGTGACCGAGCGAGTCCGTGATTTCAGCTGGACCCTGTCCGTTTCGGTGCTGCCCAGGACGTTGTCCGGCCACGCCGGCACGGCCGGCAATGACCGCGCGACGAGCACATTGGCCTTGCTGACGACCTGCTTGTCAAGGTCCGGGTAGCCCAACGACGTCAGGTGCTGACGCCATGCCTGCTGCTCGCCCTTCTCCCACGGGCTACCGGAGCTCTTCGAACTCACTCGACCCAGCAGTGCCAAGGTGGCGCGTACGGAATTGACGTCGTGGCCACGGTCGCCGACGGTGATGTCGCGAAACATCGGCACCCTGCCCTCCACGACGACGACCGGCGTCCCGTCCACCTCGGCCACGAGCTGACCGGCCCCGATGGCCGGGACCTGCGCCGTGGTGTCGGCGATCTTGGAGATGACTCCGCGCCCGCGGGACTGCGCCAAGGTGGCGACCGTGGGCCTGGTGACGGTGCAGGCAAGCTGAGCGCTGTCAACCAATCGCACCCGTTCGACTGGTGCGGTGACCTCGATGGGTCCGGGCGTCGCAGGAGGCTCGGTCCCGACTGACCCGGACAGCCACCCGAGGTAGGCGGCAGCGCCCACAAGGAGCACGGTGAAGGAGAGCCACGCCGAGACGACCCGACGCTGCGGACTCACCCTGAGCTCAGCTCACGCTTGGCCTTGCTGATGGCCGCGGTGAAGGTCTCTCGTGCACCGGTGATCTGGGCTTCCTTGGCGTCCATCACCCCCGTGAGGTACCTGTCCTCCACCGCCGTCCGCTGGGCGGCATAGTCGCTGGCCGACTCACAGGCCACGTCATCCTTGGCGAGGCGGACGCTCGTGGCCGTGCTCTCACCCGTGGCTCGCGCCGCGGCGATGGCTTCCTCCGGCGAGGTGAGGTCGTCGTGCCCCTTGTCCGACATGCAGTCCGACCACTCCTTGTTGAGCGTGACCATGTCTGCGTCGAGCGACGCAGCCTTGACCGCCGTCGCAGGAAGGTTTGTCGCGAGGCTCACGACCTCGAGACCTTGTGTGGAAGAACCGAACATCACGTCTCGGGCGTGGGCGATACAGCCCTCGCCCGGCCCGCTGAGCTCTCCCGACCCGTCCGACAACGTCTGGGTCTCACGCGCATCCTCCGCGCCGAACAGGGCCTCATTCCACGCATCACGATCCGCCTGGGAACCCTTGAGTGAAGAGCGGGCATTGGGGTCGGGCGGAAGGGCTGGCAGCGGCGGATAGCCATCGCTCACGTCCGCTGTGGTGTGCCCATAGGTCTTCTCGAACGCCGGAGGTGCGGCTTCGGGCGGAACGACGTACGTCAATCCCTGATCGGACATGCACTGGGAGATCAATCGCAACTCGAACCGGTCGAGTGATCGCGCCAACTCAACCAAGGCACTGACGTCGGCCCGGACCCCTGCCCGGGCAGTGGCCGCGGGCTCCACGTCCGGATTAGGGCTCGCCGCCCGACCCTGTGAACACGCCCCGAGGAGGAGCGCGGACACAGCGATCAGGGCGGCGAACGGGGTGGTCCGGCTCAGCAAGATGAACCAGCCGCCCGGTGACTCGAACCCTGGTCGTCCTCACTCGTGTAGGACTTCATCGCCACGCCACGAGACAGACAGTGGATGTAGCCGCTGTAGCTGTCGTGGCGATACCACGTGACCGGATACGTTCCCCAATAGTTCACGACCGAGCTGTCGCGGTCATTGAGGTAACGCATGGCCCAGATGTTGCCAGGCCAGTCCCAGTTGCTGCTCGCGATCGAGGTCTCGAAGTGGGTGCCGCCGTAGTACGTGTTCTGGTAGAAGCACGCCATGCCGGAGTCACACCCCGATGCAACCTGAGATCCCTGTGCCGACGCTGCATTCACCATCAGCAATGCCACCCCGCCCAAAGCTGCCCCGAGCTTCGTGGTCACACGTCCTGTCATGATGTTCCCCCTGTTCGTCACGCCCCCCCCCATGGGGCATGCTGCGGCAAAGATAGCAGGGCCTACCATCGGCCGCTCGGCGAGCGAACCGAACGGCTGGTGGTGCGCTCTTGGGCCGGGTCGAGAACGGGGACCGGCGAGAGAAAGTACCGTCGGAGTCCCGCTGCGCCCGCTCGTCCCGATGCCCTCAGCGCCCTCCCAGTCCCCCTCATCGCCGGGAGACGGCGCCGGACCTCGTCGACCTGCGCGTCGCGGATGCCCTCGGTCGCCCCATGAGGCAACCATCAGCCAGGGCGTGACTCGGGACGGCCACGTCGGGTACAGCGGAGGCCCACGGGAACGCGTCCCAGTGGGCCTCCGGTATGTGCTCAGTGCTCAGGCCTGCGGCGGGCCCGCCTGGGTGGTGACCCGCTTGCGCTTGCGGCGAGCGGGGGCGGGCTGCTCCGGGTCGGCGACCGGAGTGGTCGGGGCCTCTCCGCTCTCCCCCGCGACCTTGGTCAGCGGGCCGCTGGTCTCCTCGGCCGGGGCCGTGAGGTCCACCGGCTGCAGGGCGACCGGCGCACCGGCGCTCGAGGCGGCCCGGCGGCCACCACGGCGGCGCGGGGCCGGCTCGGGCTCCGGGTCCGCTTCGACGGCCTCGGG
>NZ_BCSQ01000028.1 GCF_001570945.1 Janibacter anophelis NBRC 107843 | reverse complement strand
GGCGGGAGACCGGCCGCGCCCGCCTGCGCAAGTACGTCGTGACCGAGGAGCAGCAGACCACCGTCCCGGTGAGCCGTGAGGAGGTCCGGGTCGAGCGTGAGCCGATCACGGACGCCAACCGTGGCGATGCGCTGGACGGCCCGAGCATCTCCGAGGAGGAGCGCGAGGTCACCCTCCACGAGGAGCGACCCGTGGTGGAGAAGGAGACCGTCCCCGTCGAGCGCGTCCGGCTGGAGAAGGACACCGTCACCAGCGAGGAGCAGGTCGGTGACACCGTGCGCAAGGAGCAGATCGAGACCGAGGGCGTCGACGACGTCCCCGACGACCGCCGCGCCTGAGCCCGACACGACGAAGGGGGTCCGGCACCGAACGGTGCCTGACCCCCTTCGTCATGTCCGGGTGGTGCGGATCAGGCCCCGCAGGCGGGCCCGTCGGCGGCGACCGGCTCGGGCACGCCGATGCGCGGCATGCCCAGCGAGACGCCCGGCTTGGCGACCGCCCCGTCGACCCCCTTGTCCTGCAACGCCGCCCAGGCATCGCCGCCCTTCGTCCGGCGCACGGCGAAGGTGCCACCGGAGAGCGCTGAGTCGGCGACGAGGTGGTGCGGGGCGCCGTAGGTCACCCCGACGGTGACCATGTCGCCGGGACGCGGGCGGTCGGCCTCGGGCAGGTCGGCCGGCAGCGCGAAGTGGACGAGGCGGTTGTCCGGCGCGCGACCGCTCAGGCGAGCCGTCTCGCGGTCCTTGCGCCCCTCCCCCGTCGCCACGAGGACCTCGAGCTCGCGCCCCTCCTGCTCGCGGTTGCCGGCCCAGGAGATCTCCTCCTGCAGGGCGACGAGCCGCTCGTAGCGCTCCTGGACGACCTCCTTGGGCACCTGGTCGGCCATCGTCGCCGCCGGCGTGCCCGGACGGATGGAGTACTGGAAGGTGAAGGCGGAGCTGAAGCGCGACTCGCGCACGACGCGCAGCGTCTGCGCGAAGTCCTCCTCGGTCTCCCCCGGGAAGCCGACGATGATGTCGGTCGTGATCGCCGCGTCGGGGATCTGACGGCGGACGCGCTCGATGATCCCGAGGAAGCGCTCGGAGCGATAGCTGCGACGCATCGCCTTGAGCACGCGGTCAGACCCGGACTGCAGCGGCATGTGCAGGCTCGGCATGACGTTGTGCGTCTGCGCCATCGCCTCGATGACGTCGTCGGTGAAGGCTGCGGGGTGCGGGCTGGTGAACCGCACCCGCTCCAGCCCCTCGATGTCACCACAGGCGCGCAGCAACTTGCCGAAGGCGAGACGGTCGCCGAACTCCACGCCGTAGCTGTTGACGTTCTGCCCCAGCAGGGTCACCTCGATGACGCCCTGGGCGACGAGCGCCTCGACCTCGGCGAGGATCTCGCCCGGGCGGCGGTCCTTTTCCTTGCCGCGCAGGGCCGGGACGATGCAAAAGGTGCAGGTGTTGTTGCAGCCGACGGAGATCGAGGTCCAGCCCGAGTAGGCGGAGTCGCGGCGCGTCGGCAGGGTCGAGGGGAAGGTCTCGAGCGACTCGAGGATCTCGACCTGGGCCTCGGCGTTGTGCCGGGCGCGGTCGAGCAGCGCGGGCAGGGACCCGATGTTGTGCGTGCCGAAGACGACGTCGACCCAGGGAGCACGCTCGACGATCGTCGCGCGGTCCTTCTGCGCCATGCAGCCGCCCACGGCGATCTGCAGGTCGGGGTTGCGCTGCTTGAGCGGGCGCAGCTGGCCGAGGTTGCCGTAGAGCTTGTTGTCGGCGTTCTCCCGCACCGCGCAGGTGTTGAAGACGACGACGTCGGCCACCTCACCGCGGTCGGGCGCGGGCAGGCTGGCGATGTCGACGTAGCCGGCGGTCTCGAGGAGCCCGGCGAGTCGCTCGGAGTCGTGGACGTTCATCTGGCACCCGTGGGTGCGCACGTCGTAGGTCTTGGGCGTTGCAGTCATGACCCGTCAAGGGTACGTCGGACGAAGGGGGCGCCTCACCCGATGCGCGTGTACGTGATCTCGATGTCGAGCTCGCTGACCTCGGGACCGACGAACATCCCACGGAAGGGAGAGACGTCGTCGTAGTCACGACCGCGCCCGATGACGACGTGGTCGAGGCCGACCGGGCTGAGGTTCGTCGGGTCCAGCGGGTGCCAGCCGCCGTCCCACAGCTCGATCCACGCGTGGTTGCGGGCGGCCACCGTGGCCCCGCGCTCGACGACGGTGTCCTCGGCGGTGAGGTAGCCGCTGACATAGCGGGCCGGGACGCCGATGGCGCGCAGGGCCCCCAACGTCAGGTGGGCGAAGTCCTGGCACACGCCCCCGCGGCGCTCCCACACGTCGGCGGCGGTCGCCTGCCACCCGGTGATGCCGCGCTCGTAGGTGAGCTCCTCGTGCAGTCGCTGCACGAGGGCCAGCGCCGCGGCTCGCGGGGTCGGCTCGTCGGCGAGCGACTCGGCGATGGCCAGGACCTCGGCAGGCGGCTCGGTGCGCCCGGTCTGCGCGAGGTACTCGCTCAGCCGGTCGACGGTCTCGTCCTCGCGCACCGCGTCCCACCCGGTGGCCTCGGCCTCGACCGGCAGCTCCGAGCGCTCGACGGTGCTCGTCGCCTCGATCTCGAGCACCTCGTGGGGTGCCTGTGACTCCAACGCCATGACCTGGGTGCCCCAGTGGTCCTCGTAGACGTGGCTCCACGTGAGCGGGCGCACCCGTACCCGGGCCTCGAGCGTGGCCTGGCCCGGCTCGCTCACCGGGATCATCCGCAGCTCGTTGTGCGCGGCGGTGACCTCTCCTGCGTAGCGCATCGTCGTGCGGTGGACGATGCGGTGACGTCGACTGCTCATACGATCTCTCCGCTCCACTCCTGCACGGGCGCTGACATGAAGTACCGCGCACCGATCGCGTCCGAGGCCGCCATGACGGCCTCCTGGACCTCCTGCATCCGCTCCGGCAGGTCGTGCAGCACCCGGTCGGGGTTGCTGAACTCCAGCGCGGTGCGGGTCTGCCCGAGGATGCGGCGGGCCTCGTCGGAGAACCCGACGCGGTCCTTGTCCGGCGAGAGGTTGATCAACCGGTCCTCCGCCTCCTTGAGCGCCGCGATGACCGAGCGCGGGAAGCGTCGGTCGAGGGTGAGGAAGGCCGCCGCCGTGCGGTCGGTCACGACCCCGCGCATCGTGCGCAGCATCGCCTGCTGGGCGCCGCAGCTGGCCAGGACCGAACCCCAGCCGGGCCCGAGGTCGCTCGCGCCGGTGGCCACGAGGCGCGCGGTCATGTCGGCGCGCTCCAGGGCCCGGCCCAGGACCAGGAAGTCCCACGCGTCGTCGTGGCTCATCGTCGTGTCGGTCAACCCGTCGAGCAGGGCCGCGCGCTCACGCACCCACCCGAGGTGGTGCTGGGTGGCGCGACCGGGGGTGAAGGAGTTCCACCGGTGGTAGGTCGTGTTGATCGCCTCCCACATCTCGGTGGAGACCGTCTCGCGGGCGCGGCGCGCGTTTTCGCGGGCGGCGTGCCAGGAGCCCGAGACCGCGTTGGGGTTGCCGGCGTCGAAGACGAGTCGGCGACTGGTCCCCGCGTAGTCGACCTCACCGATGTCGTCGTAGCCCATGATTCCGCGCAGCACCATCGTGCACGCGGTCTGCTCGTCGGCCGCAGGGTCCTCGAGCAGCTGCAGGCGCAGGACGTCGACGATCCGGGCGGTTCCGTCGGCGCGCTCGATGTAGCGACCGATCCAGAAGAGGGAGTCGGCGATCCGGCTGAGCATCACAGCTCCTCCTCGCTCGGGTCGTGGGGGGCGCCTTGGCCTTGGCTCTGCGACTGACTCTGCGCCGGGGTCGCCTCCCGCTCGTGGGAGCCGGTGCCCGTGCCGAGGAAGATGACCTCGCGCTCGTCCTCGGCGTGCGGCAGCCGGTTGTACCGCCCGGCGAGGACCCAGGTGTCCTTGGACCCGCCGCCCTGGCTGGAGTTGACGACGAGCTGCCCCTCGGGCAGCGCGACCCTGGTGAGCCCGCCCGGGAGCACCTGCACGTCGTTGCCGTCGTTGACCGCGAAGGGCCGCAGGTCGACGTGCCGGGGACGCAGTCTGCCGTCGATGAGGGTCGGCACGGTCGAGAGCTGGACGACCGGCTGGGAGATCCACCCGCGGGGGTCCTCCTGCAGCTTCGCCCGCAGCTCGTCGAGCTCGGGGCCGGACGCGGCGGGGCCGATGACCAGGCCCTTGCCACCGGAGCCGTCGACCGGCTTGGTCACCATCTCGTCGAGGCGCCCGAGGACCTCCTGCAGGGCGTCCGGCTCGTTGAGGCGGTAGGTGTCGACGTTGGGCAGGATCGGGTCCTCGTCGAGGTAGTAGCGCGTCAGGTCCGGCACGTACGAGTAGACGAGCTTGTCGTCGGCGACGCCGTTGCCGATCGCGTTGGCGAGCGTGACCCGGCCGGCACGGACCGCGGAGATCAGGCCGGTGACACCGAGCATGGAGTCCCGGCGGAAGTGGACGGGGTCGAGGAAGTCGTCGTCGATGCGCCGGTAGATGACATCGACCCGCTCCTCGCCGTGGGTGGTGCGCATGCGCACCTCACCGCCGCGCACCACGAGGTCGCGCCCCTCGACGAGCTCGACGCCCATCATCCGCGCGAGGAGCGTGTGCTCGAAGTAGGCGCTGTTGTAGACGCCCGGGGTGAGGACGACGACGGTGGGGTCGGCCCTCCCTTCGGGCGCGGATGCGCGCAGTGCCTGCAGCAGCATGCGCGGGTAGTCGTGGACCGGGCGGATGCGCATGGTGGCGAAGGCCTCGGGGAAGGCATTGGTCATCGCGCGGCGGTTGGCGATGACGTACGAGACACCCGAGGGGACGCGCACGTTGTCCTCGAGGACGCGGAAGGCGCCCTCCTCGTCGCGGATGAGGTCGATGCCGCTGACGTGGGCCCGTACGCCGTTGGGCGGCCGCAGGCCGGTGACGGCCCGGTGGTAGTGGCTCGACGTGGAGATCAGCTTCCACGGGACGATGCCGTCCTCGACCGCACGCGGCAGCCCGCTCGCGCGGCTGTAGATGTCGTCGAGGAAGGCCTCGAGGACCTTGACCCGCTGCGCGACACCGCGCTCGACGGCCTGCCAGGCGTCGGCCTCGATGACCCGTGGGACGGCGTCGAGCGGGAAGGGCCGCTCCTCGCCCGCATGGTCGAAGGTCACGCCCTGGTCGAAGAACATGCGGGCGAGGGCGTCGGCGCGGTCCTTCAGCTCCCGAGGCTCCATGGAGCGCAGGGTGTGGTGGACCGGCTTGTACGGCTGACGGGGCTCGCCGCCCTCACCCACCATCTCGTCCCATGCCGCGCCGGGTGCGTAGGTCCCGAAGAGAGAGTCGTTGTCGGTCACGGCGCCCACACTACGCACGAGTGCCTCCCGACGGTGCACATCCGCGCCTCGGCTGCTAGACACGCGTCATGCCGTACTTGCCCGACCACGATGCCGTGGACGACGAGGACCTCGTGCTCGAGGTTATCGCCGCGCACCCCCTCGCCTCCCTCGTCACCCATGACGGCACCACGCCCGACGTCGACCTGCTCCCGCTCCTCGCCGAGCGCACCGAGCACGGGATCGAGCTCATCGGGCACGTCGCACGGGCCAACCCGCTCTGGACGTCGGGACGACACGAAGGGAGCAGCCTCGCCGTCTTTCGCGTGGCCGACCACTACATCTCCCCCACGTGGTACCCGAGCAAGGCACAGCACCATCGCACCGTGCCGACGTGGAACTACGTCGTGGTGCACGCATGGGGCCCGCTCGAGGTACACGACGACCCGCGCTGGGTCCGGGCCGCGGTCGCCCGCCTGACCAACCACATGGAGGCCGGGCGGGAGGAGCCGTGGCGGGTCGGGATGGCGCCGCGGGAGTACACCGAGGAGCAGCTGCGCCAGATCGTCGGGGTGCGCATCCCCGTGGAGCGGATGACGGCGAAGTTCAAGGTCTCGGCGCACAAGAGCGACGCCGACCGGCTCGGAGCGCGCGACGGCGTCGCGGCCGATGGGCCCGGACCCGGTGCCGGGAGCAACCGGGACCTGCTCGTCGAGTGGATGAGCCAGCCGCCGCAGCGCGGGTGATCAGTCGCGCTGGTGCTCCGGCAAGGTGTCGAGCGCCTCGTTGATCACGCGGCGGGACACCTCGCCGTCATAGCCCTTGCGGGCGAGCATGCCGGCGAGCCGACGGGTCTGCACTGCCCGGTCCAGGCCGTGCATGGAGCGCAACTTCTTCGCGACGAGCTCGTGGGCGCGGGCCCGCTCGTCCTCCGGGTCGACCTCGTCGAGGACCGCCGCGGCGACCTCGTCGTCGACCCCCTTCGCCCGCAGCTCATGGGTCAGGGCCCGTCGCGCCAGGCCCCTCCCGGCCTGCTTGGACCGGACGAAGGCCTGGGCGTACGCCTCGTCGTCGACCAGCCCGACCTGCTCGAAGCGGTCGAGCACCTCGGCCGCCACGTCGTCGGGACAGCCCTTGCGGCGCAACGCCTTGTCCAGCTCGGCGCGCGACTTGGGGGAGCCGGTGAGCAGGCGCAGGACGACCGCGCGCGCCACGGCATGGGGGTCGGCGTCGGCGTCACCCTCGCTGCTGCGGGGGTCCGGCGGTGGCGGGCCCTCCTCCTCGATGGCGGAGACCGCCGCGCGCAGCCCTTCGAGCGTGCGTGCGGCGGTCCCGGTGTCGTGCTCGCTCATCGACTCAGAAGTCGACCGGGACCTCGGCCGGGGCGTCGGCCTCCGCCTCGGGCTCGGGCTGGACACCGATGCCGAGCTTGGTCTTGATCTTGACCTCGATCTCCTCGCCGAGCTGCGGGTTGTCCTTGAGGAACTTGCGCGCGTTTTCCTTGCCCTGGCCCAGCTGGTCGCCCTCGTAGGTGTACCAGGCGCCGGCCTTGCGGATGAACCCGTGCTCGACGCCCATGTCGATCAGGCCGCCCTCCCGGGAGATGCCCTGCCCGTAGAGGATGTCGAACTCGGCCTGCTTGAACGGCGGGGAGACCTTGTTCTTCACGACCTTGACGCGGGTGCGGTTGCCGACCGGGTCGGTGCCGTCCTTGAGCGTCTCGATGCGGCGCACGTCGAGGCGGACCGAGGCGTAGAACTTCAGCGCCTTGCCACCCGTGGTCGTCTCGGGCGAGCCGAACATGACGCCGATCTTTTCGCGGAGCTGGTTGATGAAGATCGCCGTCGTACCGGAGCTGTTGAGCGCACCGGTGATCTTGCGCAGCGCCTGGCTCATCAGCCGGGCCTGCAGACCCACGTGGCTGTCACCCATCTCGCCCTCGATCTCGGCGCGCGGCACGAGCGCCGCGACGGAGTCGATGACGATGATGTCGAGCGCACCCGAGCGGATGAGCATGTCGGCGATCTCGAGCGCCTGCTCACCGGTGTCGGGCTGGCTGACGAGGAGGGCGTCGGTGTCGACACCGAGCTTCTTGGCGTACTCGGGGTCGAGCGCGTGCTCGGCGTCGATGAAGGCGGCGATGCCGCCGGCGCGCTGGGCGTTGGCCACGGCGTGCAGGGCCACGGTCGTCTTACCGGAGGACTCCGGGCCGTAGACCTCGACGACCCGGCCGCGGGGCAGGCCGCCGATGCCGAGGGCCACGTCGAGCGCGATCGCACCCGTCGGGATGACCGCGATGGGCGGGCGCACGTCGTCGCCCAGGCGCATCACCGCGCCCTTGCCGTGCTGCTTCTCGATCTGGCCCATGACGTTGTCGAGGGACTTGAGCTTTTGCTCGTGGAGCTTGCTGTCGATGGCGGTGACCTCAGCCATGCCACACCTTCCTTGTCATCGTGTCGGGCGCGTCCACCGGCGACCAGGTCCACACAGTCGGACGTCTCGTGCTTGTCTGGTCAGACGCTAGGAGCCGCCACCGACAACGGTCCGCAGCTGCCGTGGGGCTGTGGACACCGGTGCCGTCGGTGGAGCACCTGTGGACGACGCTACCCGAACACGTGTTCGAGCCAAGGAGCGACGCGCCGACACGCCGGACGACGTGCCTCTCCCCCCTTCGCCTCAGGAGCGCAGCAGGGTCTCGATCCGCCGCGAGGTGGCCCAGATGCCGACGACGCCGAGCACGACGAGATATGCGACGTGCCACAGCACGCCCCACCCGACCTCGCCGAGCATGAGCCCCCGCTCCAGCGCGACACCGTGGTAGAGCGGGGTCGCCATGACGATCGGCTGCGCCCAGCCCGGGTAGGTGCCGAGCGGGAAGAACGTGGCCGAGAGGAGGAAGAGCGGCTGGATGACGAGCATGACCCAGTCGAAGTCGACCCACGAGCGCATGAAGGTCGTCGCGAACATGCCGACCGCCGAGAACGCGAGCCCGATGAAGACCGCCGCCGGCACCGCGAGCAGCGACCACCACGACTCGACGACCCCGACGGCCAGGGCCACGAGGTAGAAGACGAGCGCGTAGATCCCGCCCCGGATGAGCGACCAGGCGACCTCGCCGACCGCGATGTCGCGCGGCCCGAGCGGCGTCGCGAGCATCGCGTCGTAGATGCGCGCGTACTTGAGCTTGAAGAAGACGTTGAACGTCGAGTCCATGATCGCGCCGTTCATCGCCGAGCTGGCGAGCATCGCCGGCGCGACGAAGGCGGCGTAGGAGACCTCGCTCCCGCCGTCGGTCACGACGAAGGGCACGAGCGAGCCGACGCCGATGCCGAGCGAGAAGAGGTAGAAGACCGGCTCGGCGAAGCCCGTGACGAAGGCCGACCACTGCCGACGGAAGCTCACGACATTGCGCTCGACGACCGAGCGCCACATCGCCAGACCGGGCGTGAGGACGGCGACCGGCGCGACCCGGGTGCGCACGCTCACGTGACGAGCCTGCGGGTCATGCCGGTGCGGGCGTAGACCCAGCCGACGGCGACGAAGACGAGCAGCACGACCAGGTGCACGAGGTCGAAGGGAGCGAACCCACCGTGCGCGCACGCCCGGGCCAGCTCGACGCCGTGCCACAGCGGGGTGACCCAGGCGAGGACCTCGAGGAGCACCGGCAGCCGGTCCACGGGGAAGAAGACCCCGGAGAAGAGCATGAGCGGCGTGATGACGAGGCGGTAGACGATGTTGAAGGAGGAATCCCCCTTCGCCCGGGCCGTGAAGCCGAAGAGCGGTACCGCGAAGGCGAGCGTCACGAGGACCCCGACGGGCACGGCCAGCAGGACCCACCACGACGTGAAGCTGCCGAAGAGCGCCGCCACGAGCACGAAGGCCGCGGCCGCGATCCCACCCTGCGCCGCGACGACCGCCAGGTGCCCCAGCAGCAGGTCGCTCACGGTGAGCGGCGTCGCGAGCATCGAGTGGTACATGCGGTTCCACGTGAACAGGCCGTAGACCGGGTACGTCGACTCGCTGACGGCGGTCATCATCGCCTGCACCGCGACCATCCCGGGCGCGACGAAGAGCAGGTACGGCACGCCGTCGACACCACCGGAGGCCCCGTCGACGAGCGATCCCAGACCCAACCCCATCGCGAGGAGGAAGAGCAGCGGCGAGACGAAGCGACTGAAGAGGGAGCCCTGCCACGTGCGCTGGTAGACGACGAAGAAGTAGCCAGCGACGGCACGCACCCGCTCGGAGGGACGAAGGGGGGTTCGCTCGCCGTGGACGTGGCGGGAGACGGTCGTCATCAGTCGACCAGCGTCCGTCCGGTGAGGTGGAGGAAGACGTCCTCGAGCGTCGAGCGACGCACGATGGCGCTGATCGGCCGCAGGCCACGGGCGTGGACCGCCTCCAGGGCACCGTCGCCGTGGTCGGTGTAGAGGAGCAGCCGGTCGGGCAGCGCCTCGACGCGCTCCCCGATGCCGGCCACGAGGTCGCCGGCGGCGAGGTGGTCGTCGACCTCGAGGCGCAGCTCGAGCACCTCACGGCTGGAGTGGGTCTCGATGAGCGAGCGCGGTGAGCCCTCGGCGACGATCCGGCCGTGGTCCATGACGACGAGCCGGTCGCACAGCTGCTCGGCCTCGTCCATGTAGTGCGTGGTGATGATGAGCGTGACGCCCTGGCGCTTGAGGCGGAAGAGGCGGTCCCACAGCACGTGCCGCGCCTGCGGGTCCAGCCCGGTCGTCGGCTCGTCGAGCAGGAGGATCTCAGGGTTGTTGATGAGGGAGCGGGCGATGGTCAGGCGCCGCTTCATGCCGCCCGAGAGCGGCTCGACCTTGTCCTTGCGCCGCTCGCTCAGCTGCGCGAAGTCGAGCAGCTCGTCGGTGCGCTCCCGGATGACCGACCTCGGCAGCCCGAAGTAGCGCCCGTAGACGTGGAGATTTTCCTCGACGGTGATCTCCTCGTCGAGGTTGTCCTGCTGCGGGCAGTTGCCCAGGCGGGCGCGCACGGCGGCGCCGTCGGTCACCGGGTCGAGCCCGAAGATGCTCAGCTCGCCGCCGCTCGGGGGTGAGGTGGCGGCCACCATCTTCATCGTCGAGGACTTGCCGGCACCGTTGGGCCCGAGGAAGCCGAAGGACTCCCCCTGCCGGACCTCGACGTCGATGCCGTCGACGGCGGTGAAGTCGCCGAAGGTCTTGGTCAGGCCTCGGGCGCGCAGCAGGATGCTCACTCGGGCACCTCGTTCGCGATCTCCGGCGGGACCTCCATCGGCGGCCGGTCGAGGCCGAGCCGGCGGTGCGGCGGGACGTCGAGGTCCTCGCACAGGGCCTCCCACACCAGGCGCGGGGACTCCCCTTCGTCCAGCGCGGCGGTGACCGTGCGGTCGCCGAGGGCCTGCACGACGTGCCCGCGCGCGAGCGTGTGGGCATAGGCCTGCCCGAACTCGTCCTCCATGAGGGTCCAGAAGTGACTCAGCCGCACGCCCTGCAGTGTAGGTGTCGCCCCCGACGGGCATACTGCAGCCACGACGACCAAGGAGGGCGCCCGATGGTGCAGACGACCCGGTGGCGCATGCCCGCCGAGTGGACCGACCACGAGCGCACGTGGATGGCATGGCCGACCTCCGGGTACACCCTGGGCGACACCCCCGCCGAGGTCGAGACCGCGCGCCGCACGTGGGCCGCGGTGGCGCGGGCGATCGCCGGCTTCGAGCCCGTGACGCTCGTCGTGCCGCCGAACGACCTCCACCTGTGCCGCGAGTACATCGGCAACGACACCCCCCACCCGATCGACATCGTCATCGCCGACCTCGACGACGCCTGGATGCGCGACATCGGCCCGAGCTTCGTGCTGGCCCCCGACGGCGAGCTCGGCGCGGTCGACTGGATCTTCAACGGCTGGGGCGGGCAGGACTGGGCCACATGGGGTTTCGACGCCCGTGTCGCGACGCACGTGGCCGACGCGGCCGGGGCGCACCACCTCCTTTCGTCCATCGTCAACGAAGGGGGCGGACTGCACGTCGACGGCGAGGGCACCGTCCTGCTCACCGAGACCGTGCAGCTCGACCCGGGACGCAACCCCGGAGCGACGAAGGGGGACATCGAGGCCGAGGTAGGACGGCTGCTGGGCGTCGACACCTTCGTCTGGCTGCCGCGCGGCCTCACCCGCGACTATGACGAGTTCGGCACCCGGGGGCACGTCGACATCGTCGCGACCTTCACCGCGCCGGGGCACGTGCTGCTGCACTGGCAGGAGGACGAGGCGCACCCCGACCACGCGGTCTCGCGCGAGATCGAGCAGGTGCTCCTGGCCGCCCACGACGCCGCGGGTCGGCAGCTGCAGGTCACGCGCATACCCGCGCCCCGGACGCTCACCGACGACGAGGGCCCCGTCGACTGGTCCTACGTCAACCACCTCGTGTGCAACAGCGGCGTGGTCGCCTGCGTCTTCGACGACCCCCACGACGAGCGCGCGCTGGAGGTGCTGCGCGAGGTCTACCCCGGTCGCCGGGTCGTCGGCGTCGACGCCCGCCCGCTCTTCGACCGCGGTGGCGGGATCCACTGCATCACCCAGCAGCAGCCGGAGTCGGCATGAGCTTCGCCTCCTTCGTCCGCGGCCGGGCCGACCTGCTCGCCTACGTCCCGCTCGCGGTGGTGACGACCGCTGCCGACGTCCTCGGGCGAGACCGTACTCACGCGGTGAGCAAGGTGGCGCTGGCCCCGACGCTCGCCGCCGCGCTGCTCGCCACCCGCACGCAGCGCTGCCCCAAGCGCACCGGAACCCTCCTCGCCGCACTCGTGGGCTCGACCGTCGGCGACTGGTACATGTACCGCTCCAGCCGCAGCGACGGTGACGCGGCACGATCGCTGATGCGACGGGGGGCGAGCGCGTTCGGCGTGCAGCAGGTCGGACTCATCGGGCTGCTCCTGCACGACGGGGCGCGCCCGCGGCCGGTGCCGTCGGCCGTCGCCGCTACCACGCTCGCGGGTCTGGCCGTCCTCGACGCCGACGGCGGCGCCCCCGACCCGGTGCTCACCGGGTACGGACTGCTGCTCGGCTCGATGTCGGCCCTGGCGATGGGTGATGGCCAGCGAGCGCGCAACGGTCGGGCCGTCGCCCTGGGCGGCGCGCTCTTCCTCGTCTCGGACGCGGCGATCATCCTCGGGCAGCAGTACGCGAGCACCCCTCGGGCACAGGCGATCTCGTCAGGGGTCATCCTCTCGACCTACACCGCGGCCCTCGCGCTGCTCGTCCACGGGCTGCGTGACGAGGGCTGAGCCTGCCTGTGGATGACCGGCGGGCGAGGTGACCGCTTTCCACGTATCTTCGTGGCCATGGGGACACCACGACGCATGACCGCGGCGCTCGCCGCGCTGCTCACAATGGGACTCGTCACTGCCTGCACCGACGACTCCCCCGACAAGAACTCCACCGGCAGCTCGACGCAGGACGGAACCCGGACCACCGTGGAAATGACGGAGGTCAAGGGGACCGAGGCACTGCGGCCCCGGTCCACTGTCATCGGCGGGTGGCAGGCCCTGGTCTCCGGGAAGCGCTCGACGGTCCTTGCCGAGCTCACCGGGTCCGACGGCAAGCCGACGCAGTTGCACGCCGTGGACCCGAGGACACGCAAGCAGGTGGCGCTCGACGTGACCGCGCCACTCGGGTGGGGCGGGAGCGCCAATGCACGGACCGCCGTCGTCGCCGGTGACGTCGCGCAGGACCACTCGCGCACCCCCTTCGTCAGGGTCTCCACTGACCTGAGGACGTGGACCGAGGTGCCGATCACCTACCCGGGCAAGGGCTGGGGCTTCGACGACGTCGGGATCGACGGTGACGTACCACTGGTCGTCGCCGAGAAGCCCGACGGCAGCACCGTGCTCATGCGACGCGACGGTGACGCGTGGACGACCCACGAGGTCCCGACGGCCAAGGGCCAGGAGCTCTCCCCCATCGACCTCGTCGAGCACCGCGGTGCGCTCGTCCTGCTGGTGAACGAGGCCGCGCGCGGCGACGAGTCCGTCACCCGGGCGCTGACCTCCACCGATGGCGGCAAGACCTGGGAGCGCGGACCGAAGATGCCGGGAGCCAAGGGCAGCTACGGAGTCGCGGGACTGGTCAGTACCGGGAAGACGCTCGTCGCCACGGGATGGGCGGACCGTCAGGCTCCCGTGGGAACGAGTGGCATGGTGTGGACCTCTCGTGACGGCCGGACGTGGAAGCGCCAGCGCACGATGCCCATCTCCTGGGGCAACGACGTCGCGGTGGGTGCAGACTTCCACCTCTCCGCCCCCACCCTCATCGACGGTCAAGCAGCCTTCGACCAGACCTGCCGCAGTTGTACGTGGACGACCCGGTTCGTCCATGACGGCTCTGGTGCTGCCGAGGTCACGGACAACCAACCCCGCATCGAGGAGGTCTCGCCGTCGACCGCACCACTCCCCGGGAGCCCTGGCTCCGGAGTGCGATGGGCCCAAGGCTCCCTCGACCTGTTCGGAGGCAAGCAGGCACGGACCCTCATCCGCGGAGAGCGGACCCAGAGCGTGACGGCGATGGAGAGCGTGGGCTCGCAGACGCTCGTCGCCGGCACGCGTGGACAGTTCACCCTGGATGACGACGGTGGCTGGCGCAACACCTCGCGCATCACCCCCTACGTCCTGGACGGGTCGCTGCGGCAGCAGGCGTGGCGACCCGCGGCCCTGAGCGAGTGGTCCGGGGTGCACACCGCCACCCGCGAGGACGGCACGACCGTGGCTGTGGGGACGGGAGAGACCGAGGACGGTTTCAGGGCCGCAGGTCGAGTCCTGCGCAAGGGCCGCTGGTCCACGGTGAGTGGGTTCGGTGTCCACGGCTACGAGTCGGTGTCGGACGTGACCGTGGTCGACGGACAGTTCCTCGTGGCGCTCCAGGTTGCCGAGGACGGCTCGCCGGACACCACCCGGCATGCGCGGGTGTACTCCTCGGACGATGGCCGGCGCTGGCGCGAGGCCCCCGGGACCTGGTCCGCGGACAACGGCGCAGGCTCTTCCGTCTCGGACGTCTGCGAGCTGCCTGACGGATCGGCACTGGCCTTGGGGTCGAGCCAGACGGACGCCAACGCGAGGAGCGAGGCGACCGTCTGGCGTCGTGACTCCTCGGGTTCGTGGTCGATGGAGGTACCCGAACTGAGCGGTGAGGGCGCGAGCTTCGGATCCTGCGCGACGACCGATGGGACCACCGTCGTCTCGGGCTCCGTCGACGGCAACGACATCGAGTGGACGACCTCGGACGGCAAGGACTTCACCGCCCGCGAACCCTTGCCTCGCGGGGTCACTCGAGGGACTCCGCACGAGGTCGACGGCGGCCTCGTCGCGGACGGGTACCTCGACACGGAGGACCACCTCGGCGCCGTCGTGTGGTTCTCGCAGGACGGGAGGACCTGGCAATGGGCACCGGTGGAGGTGGAGGACGCGAGCGTCTGGGTGACCACTGTCGGAGACGACGTCTACGCCGTGACCTCGCAGTACAGCGGCGACCGCATCTGGCGGATCGATGAGATCGCCACGACACAGGTCACGGGCGACGAGGGCTGAGAGGTCGCGGGGCCGGCACATCGTTGTTACTGTCCGGTAATGAACCTCTCTCCGCGCCCGAAGTACACCCCGGCCCTCCGCGGCCGTCGCGTCCTCATCACGGGCGCGGCACGCGGCATCGGAGCCGGCCTCGCCGACCTGCTCACCGCCCACGGGGCCCGCGTGGCCCTCATGGGCCTCGAGCCCGACCTGCTCGCCGAGGTCGCCGCACGCAACGACGCACCGTGGCGCGAGTGCGACGTCGCGGACCCGGAGGCCGTCGACCGGGCCGTCGACGAGCTCGTCACCGAGCTGGGAGGTCTCGACATCGTCATCGCCAACGCGGGCATCGCCAAGCAGCTGCCGATCATCGGCGGTCAGCCCGATGTCATGGAGGCGCACCTGCGGGTCAACACGCTTGGCGTCTTCTACACCCTCCGCGCCGCCGGCCCGCACATCAGCCACCCGAGCGGGTACGCGCTGGCCACCGCATCCCTCGCCGCCGCGGTCCACCTGCCGCTCCTGTCGGCGTACTCGGCGAGCAAGGCCGCGGTCGAGGCCATCGGCAACACCTTCCGTCAGGAGGTCAAGCCGGCCGGAGCCAAGGTCGGCGTCGCCTACTACGCCGAGCTCCAGACCGACATGACCACTCGCGGCTTCGACACCGCGGCGGCCGACGAGCTCGGCGGGACCGTCAGCGGCGTCGCCCCGCTCGAGACCGGACTGCGGGCCCTCGAGCGCGGCATCGCCCGGCGCAGCCGGCGGATCGCCGCCCCGGGATGGGCCCGGCCGGTCGTCCCCCTGCGTCACGTCGCGCAGCGCGTCATCGAGCTCAAGCCGCTGCCGCACCTCGAGAAGTCCCTGGAGATCGCCCGCACCGAGCAGGTCGAGTACACGACCGAGCAGCCGACGGGCACCGCCAAGACCCTGGGCGCGTCATGACCGCGCGCATCGCACCCGGTGGGGTCAAGGAGCTCGGCCCGCTCCGCTGGGGATTCTCACGGGCGGCCGGGCGGGTCACGGGCACCGAGCCCCCGGCGATCTTCACGACGCTCGGGCGGACCAAGGGCCTGTTCACCGGCTGGCTGCACTTCGCCGGGCGCCTCATGCCCTTCGGCTCGTTGGAGCGAAGGGAGTCGGAGATGGTCATCCTCACCGTCGCCACCGAGCGCGGCTGCGAGTACGAGCGCGAGCACCACCGGCTCCTCGGCAAGCGCGCCGGACTCACCACGGCGGAGATCGAGGGCATCCTCGCCGACACGGTGGTCGACTCGCTGAGCGACCGGGAGCGGGTGCTGCGCGAGAGCGCCCAGGTGCTCGTGCGGAGCAAGGACCTCGACGACGCCCAGTGGGAGCGGTTGCGGTCGGTGACCACCGAGCGCGAGGCCATCGAGCTCCTCCTGCTCGTCGGCCACTACGACATGCTCGCCACGACCCTGATGGCCCTGCGGCTGGAGCCCGACGCCCACCGTTGACCGATCGCACCTTGCGTATGCAACTTACGTGCGCAAGTCTTGGGGCATGCCCTCTCTCGCCCACGAGCTGCACCTGCTGGTCCGCGCGCTGGACCGGTCCGCGGAGGTGCGGCTGGCCCCCTTCGGCCTGACGTATCCGCGGTACCTGGCCCTGGTCGTCATCGGTGACCACGAGGGCCTGACGCAGCGCGAGCTGGCAGAAGCGCTGGGCCTGAGCGAACCCACGGCCAGCCGCACCGCCACCGCCCTCGCCGAGGACGGGTGGCTCGAGATCATCCGCACGCCCGGCGGGGGCAACCGCCGTGACCTGCGGCTCACCGTGGACGGCCGGGACCTGCTCACCCGGTCGAGCGCGAGCCTCGGGGCCGACTTCGACGACGTGGTCCGCGGCATCGGGCGGGATCCGGACGCCCTCGCCGAGGACGTACGCCGACTCACCGCGATCCTCCTGGAGTCACCATGAGCCCGCTCCTGCTCACCCACCTCGTCGCCGCCCTCATCGCCCTCCCCCTCGGGGCGTTCCAGCTCTTCCGACCGACGAAGGGGGACCCGCAGCACGTCCTCCTCGGCCGGGTGTGGGCCGGCCTGATGCTCTGGGTCGCGCTCAGCTCGTACGCGATCCGGGAGATCCGGCACGGCGAGTTCTCCCTCCTGCACATCCTCTCGACCGTCACCGTCGTCACCGTGACGCTCGGCGTTGTCAACGCCCGGCGCGGCGACATCACGGCCCACAAGGCCAACATGCGCGGCAGCTGGCTCGGGCTGCTCGGCGCCTTCATCGGTGCCGTCGCGGTCCCGGACCGGGCCATCCCCACCTTCGTCATGACCAGACCGGTCGACGCGGTGGTCGCCGTGCTGGTGCTCGCGGGAACCACGCTCCTGCTGATCCGACTGGGGGCGCTCGTCACTGAAGACATCGACGCTCCGAGGAGCCCGACACGCGTGCCCTGACGGCTGTCGGCGGTCGGTGGCAGGCTGTCCCACGACATGACCGACGACGTCCTCGAGCGCTTCTCCCCCGCGACCGCCACGTGGTTCCGCGACAGCTTCGCCGCGCCCACACCGGCCCAAGCCGGAGCCTGGAGCGCGATCAGCGCGGGCAGCCACGCGCTCGTCGTCGCACCGACAGGCTCGGGCAAGACCCTGTCCGCCTTCCTCTGGGCCCTCGACCGACTCGCCTCGACGCCGCGTCCGCAGGACTCGCAGGCACGCAGCCGGGTCCTGTACATCTCGCCGCTCAAGGCGCTGGCCGTCGACGTCGAGCGCAACCTGCGCGCGCCGCTCGTCGGCATCGGCCACGCAGCCGACCGGCTGGGGCTCCCGGCCCCGGAGGTCACGGTCTCGGTCCGCTCCGGCGACACCCCGGCCACCGAGCGGAGGGCCTTCGCCCGGACGCCGACCGACGTGCTCATCACGACGCCCGAGTCACTCTTCCTCATGCTCACCTCAGGGGTGCGCGACGCGCTGCGGGGGGTGGAGACGGTCATCATCGACGAGATCCACGCGCTCGCCGGGACCAAGCGTGGCGCCCACCTCGCCCTCTCGCTCGAGCGCCTCGACGCCCTCCTCGAGAGCCCGGCCCAGCGCATCGGCCTCTCCGCGACGGTGCGTCCCGTCGACGAGGTGGCGCGCTTCCTCGCCGGAGGGCGTCCTGTCGAGATCGTGCAACCCACCTCGACCAAGCAGTGGCAGCTCGACGTCGTCGTCCCCGTCGCCGACCTCACCGAGCTCGGCGAGCCGACGGGTGACCTCTCCGGTGCCGCGGCCGGTGAGGAGCGGCGCGCGTCGATCTGGCCGCACGTCGAGGAGCGGGTCGTCGACCTCGTCGAGCAGCACCGCTCGACCCTCGTCTTCGTCAACAGCCGACGCCTGGGCGAGCGACTCACCGGCCGTCTCAACGAGATCCACGCCGAGCGGGTGGCCCCGCCGGACGACCCGTGGACGACCCCGCCCGCGGACGCCACCCGCTCCCCCGCCGAGGTCATGGCCCAGTCCGGTGCATCGTCCGGCGCCCCACCGGTGCTCGCCCGCGCGCACCACGGCTCGGTGAGCAAGGAGCAGCGAGCCCTCATCGAGGAGGACCTCAAGGCCGGTCGCCTGCCGTGCGTCGTGGCGACCTCGAGCCTCGAGCTCGGCATCGACATGGGCGCCATCGACCTCGTCGTCCAGATCGAGTCACCGCCCTCGGTCGCCTCCGGTCTGCAGCGGGTCGGGCGCGCCGGCCACCAGGTCGGGGCCGTGAGCGCCGGGGTCGTCCTGCCGAAGTTCCGCGGTGACCTCGTCCAGTCGGCCGTCGTCGTCGAGCGAATGCGCGCCGGCGAGATCGAGGCGCTGCACGTCCCCGCCAACCCCCTCGACGTGCTCGCCCAGCAGGTCGTCGCGATGTGCGCCCTCGACGACTGGCAGGTCGAGGAGGTGGAGGCCCTCGTGCGCCGGGCCGCCCCCTTCGCCGCACTGCCCTCGTCCCTCCTGCACGCCACGCTCGACATGCTCGCCGGTCGGTATCCGTCCGAGGACTTCGCCGAGCTGCGGCCGCGCATCACGTGGGACCGGGTCGCGGGCACGATCGTCGGTCGGCGTGGGGCCCAGCGACTCGCGGTGACGAGCGGCGGCACCATCCCCGACCGCGGGCTCTACGGCGTCTTCCTCGCCGGCGGAGACGGTCCGGGTCGGCGCGTCGGCGAGCTCGACGAGGAGATGGTCTACGAGTCGCGGGTCGGCGACGTCTTCACGCTCGGCACGAGCAGCTGGCGGATCGAGGACATCACCCACAACCAGGTGCTCGTCACACCCGCGCCCGGACAACCGGGTCGTCTGCCCTTCTGGCACGGCGACCAGCTCGGTCGGCCCGCCGAGCTCGGCGCGGCCGTGGGCGGCTTCGTGCGCGAGGTCGGTGGGCTGGGACGCGCTGCCGCCCACACCAGGCTCGCGGAGGCAGGACTCGACGAGTGGGCCCGCGACAACCTGCTCGCCTACCTCGACGAGCAACGCAGCGCGACCGGGCACCTGCCCGACGACCGCACCATCGTCGTCGAGCGCTTCCGCGACGAGATCGGCGACTGGCGGGTGGCACTGCACTCCCCCTTCGGCGCGCAGGTGCACGCCCCGTGGGCGTTGGCGATCGCCGGGCGCATGCGCGAGCGCTTCGGCATCGACGTGCAGGCGATGCACGGGGACGACGGCATCGTCCTGCGGCTGCCTGACCTCGAGTTCGATGCCGCGCTCGACGCGGGCGCCGTCAGCAGCCAGATCCTCGAGCTCATCACCATCGACCCCGACGACGTCGAGCGCGCGGTCACCGACGAGATCGGGGGGTCGGCGCTCTTCGCAGCCCGCTTCCGCGAGTGCGCCGCTCGTGCCCTGCTGCTGCCCCGACGGCGACCCGACCGGCGGCAGCCGCTGTGGCAGCAGCGGCAACGCGCGGCGGCCCTGCTCGAGGTGGCGAGCGGCCACGCCGACTTCCCGATCGTGCTCGAGGCGGTGCGCGAGTGCCTCCAAGACGTCTTCGACGTGCCGGCCCTCACCGACCTCATGCGGCAGGTCGCCGGCCGGCGGGTCACCCTCGTCGACGTCGAGAGCCCGCGGCCCTCCCCCTTCGCCGCGTCGTTGATGTTCGGCTACGTCGCCCAGTTCCTCTACGAGGGCGACTCCCCGCTCGCCGAGCGACGCGCCGCCGCCCTCACGCTCGACCCCAGCCTGCTCGCCGACCTGCTCGGTCGCGGCGAACAACTGGCCCTGGCCGACCTGCTCGACCCGGAGGCGGTCGAGCGGACCGCCGCCGAGCTGCAGCACCTCGTCCCCGAGCGGGCCGCCCGCGACGGCGAGGACCTGCTCGACCTGCTGCGGGTGCTCGGCCCGCTGTCGGTCGCCGCGCTGGACGCCCGCAGCCGCCTCGACGACACGGCGATCCGCGCTGCCCTCGTCGACCTCGAGGCGAGCCGACAGGTCATCCCGGTGCGGGTGGCCGGTGAGGAGCGGTGGGCGAGCACCGAGGACGCCGCGCGCCTGCGCGATGCCCTCGGGGTCAGCCTCCCGCCGGGCCTCGCCGACTCCTTGCTGCAACCATCGAGCGACCCGCTCGGCGACCTCGTCGCCCGCTACGCCCGCACGCACGTCCCCTTCGCCGCTGCCGACCTGGCCACCCACTACGGGCTCGGGCGCGCGGTGGCGACCGACGCGCTGCGCCGACTCGTGCAGACCGGGCGACTCGTCGAGGGTGACCTCCTGCCGGTCGAGTGCGGTGGTCGCGGCGGCGAGTTCTGCGACGCCGAGGTACTGCGCACGCTGCGTCGGAGGTCCCTGGCCGCGCTACGGCACGAGGTCGAGCCCGTCGAGCCGCGGCAGTACGCCCGATTCCTCCCGGGCTGGCAGGGCGTCGGTCGCCGCATGCGCGGTCGCGACGGCGTGCTGCGTGCCGTCGAGCAGCTGAGCGGGGTGCCGGTGCCCGCCAGCGCGCTCGAGTCGCTCGTCCTCCCGGCGCGTATCGACGACGCCGTCGCCCCGGTGCTCGACGACCTCATGGCCACCGGTCAGGTGCTCTGGGCCGGCCACGGCAGCCTGCCGGGCGATGACGCGTGGATCAGCCTGCACCTCGCCGACGGAGCCGACACGACGCTCCCCCTGCCCGATGCCTCCGGGCTCGGCGAGGTCGAAGCACGTGTCCACGACGCGCTGTCCGGGGGCGGGGCGCACTTCTTCCGCGACCTGTCCGATGCCCTCGCGCGTGACCGGGTCGACGACGAGGAGCGGATCGACGACGAGCAGCTGGCCGACGCCCTCTGGGCCCTCGCCCACCGCGGGCTCGTCACGGGTGACACCCTCGCCCCGGTGCGCGGCCTGCTCGCGGGCGGCCGCACCGCGCACAAGCCCCAGCGACGACCAGCCGCCCGCGGACGCTACGGCGGACGGCCACGTCTGGGTCGGCCGAGCGTGCCCCAGCGCAGCGGTCCCGTGCGGGTGGCCGGTCGCTGGTCCGCGCTGCCCGTGGCCGAGACCGACCCGACGATCCGCCTGCACGCCGTCGCCGAGGGCCTGCTGGACCGGCACGGAGTCGTCACCCGCGGCGTGGTCGTCGCCGAGGACGTCCCGGGGGGCTTCGCCGCGGTCCACCGGGTGCTCGGTGCCGCCGAGGAGGCCGGGCAGGTGCGGCGCGGCTACTTCGTCGAGGGTCTGGGCGCCTCCCAGTTCGCCGTGCCGGGCGCGGTCGACGAGGTGCGCTCCGCACGCGCGCCCGAGGGGGCCGTCGTCCTCGCCGCCACGGACCCCGCCAACCCCTGGGGAGCCGCGCTGCGCTGGCCGGAGCGCGAGTCCGGCCACCAGCCCGGACGCAAGGCCGGCTCGCTGGTCGTGGCCGTCGACGGCCACCTCGTGCTCTACGTGGAGCGGGGCGGGCGCACCCTGCTGTCGTGGCCGAGTGACGACGAGGCACTCACGCTGGCAGCGCAGGGGCTGGCCGAGGCCGTCCACCGGGGGGCACTCGGGCGCCTGACGGTCCAGCGGGCCGACGGCGCGCCCGTGCTGGGGTCGCAGGACCCGCTCGCGCACGCCCTCACGGCCGCCGGCTTCACCATGACCCCGCGCGGGCTGCGGCTGCGCCCGGGCGCGAGGCGCTGAGCCGTGCCCGAGGGCGACACCGTCTGGCGGACCGCGCGGCGCCTCCATGCCGCCCTCGCCGGCACGCCCGCGTCACTCGTCGACCTGCGCTGGGGCGAGGTCGACGAGGCACCCGTGCATGGGTGCGAGGTCGAGGAGGTCGTGCCACGTGGCAAGCACCTGCTCCACCGCTTCGCCTCGGGGTGGACGCTGCACACCCACTTGCGCATGGAGGGCTCGTGGCGGATCGAGGAGGCCGGGAGCCAGGCCGCCGCTCGCGGACTGCGCCGACCGGACCTGCGGGCCGCGATCGGCAACGAGGCCTGGACGACCCTGGGCCTGCGGCTCGGTGAGCTCGACCTCGTCCGACGCAGCGATGAGCACCGGCTCGTCGGCCACCTCGGTCCCGACGTGCTGGGGGCCGACTGGGACCCGGGCCGGGTGGTCGACAACCTGCAGTACACCGCTCCGGGCACGTCGATCGCGGCCGCCCTGCTCGACCAACGCGTCCTCGCGGGAGTGGGCACCTTCTGGGCGAGCGAGGCCCTCTTCGTCCAGCGCCTGCACCCCTGGCGCGATGCGGCCGACCTGTCAGGCGACGAGCTCGACGCCCTGGTCGAGCGCGTCCACGCCCTCATGCTGCGTGGGCGCGAGCACGCGATCCAGTCGTCGACGGGAGTGCTGCGCACCGATGACCGGGCCTTCGTCCACGGCCGCTCAGGTCGGCCCTGTCGGCGGTGCGGCACGACCGTACGGGTCGCGCCGCTGGGCCGCGCGGGCGCCGACCGGGTGTTCTTCTCGTGCCCGGGCTGCCAGGGCGGGCAGGCACCGACCGACGACGGGAGGCCACAGGCGCCGCTGGGCGCGCGGCGGCGTAGGTGAGGCGGCGCAGTGAGGCGGCGCAGTGAGGCAGGTCCGGCCGGTCAGGCCGCGGAGACGACGTCCTCGGTCCGGCTCGCGACCGGCAGGGTGACGGGGGCGCTGGCCCGCTCCGCGCGGTCGGCCCGCTGGGCGACCTCGGTGAGCACGAGCGACATCGGCATCCCGAGCGCGGTGCAGATGGAGGCGAGCAGCTCGGAGCTGGCCTCCTTTTCGCCGCGCTCGATCTCGCTGAGGTAGCCGAGGGAGACCGACGCCTTGGCAGAGATGTCCCGCAGGGTGCGCCCCTGCGCTCGACGCGCGTCACGCAGCACGTCACCGAGCTCCTCGCGCAGCAACACCATGTGGTCCACCTCCTTCGCGGGTCCGGCTGTCTGGCTCCACCGTACAACGGGTCACCGTCAAGGGTCAGGACGTCCCCCGTGAACGGTCAGGACGACGAGATCGTCAGGGCGACCTCGTGGGCGAGCCCGATCGCTGCGGCGACCGACGCGGCCCGCACGTCGGCCCGCTCCCCCGTCAACGCCAACCTCCGCGTCGTTACTCCCCCGGCCCACGCGCACGCGAGCCAGACCGTCCCGGCCGGGTGCCCCTCGCTCGGCCCCGGACCGGCGACCCCGGTCGTCGCGAGCGCGAGGTCGCTGCCCAGCACCCGACGCGCTCCGCGGGCCATCTGGACCGCCACATGCTCGTCGACCGTCCCGACCCGGGCGACGAGGTCCGGGTCCACGCCGAGCACCGAGGTCTTGACCTCCGGGTCATAGGCGACGACCGACCCCACGAAGACCCTCGAGGCGCCGGGCACCTCGACGAGCGTGGCCGCGAGCAGCCCGCCGGTGAGGGACTCCGCCGTGCCGAGCGTCCATCCGCCGTCGGCGAGGAGGCCGAGCAACCCGGCCGCGTCAGCGCCCACGTGCGGCCTTGCGCTCCCGCTTCATCCGGGCGCGGTCACTCGTCGAGCGCAGGGTCATGGCCTTGATGACGTAGTCGACCGCGGTGGCGATCGTGACGACGAGGGCACCGATGAGGATCACCCAGGCGAGGCCACGCCAGAGCCACTCGACCGGCAGCGTGCTGAGCGGGATGACGAAGAGGCCGATCGCCAGGGCCTGGAGGAAGGTCTTGACCTTGCCACCGCGGCTGGCGGGCATGACGCCGTGGCGGATGACCCAGAAGCGCATGAGGGTGATGCCCAGCTCGCGGGCGAGGATGACCACGGTGATCCACCAAGGGATCTCGCCGATCATCGACAGGGTGATGAATCCGGCGCCGGTGAGCGCCTTGTCGGCGATGGGGTCGGCCACCTTGCCGAAGGTCGTCACGAGCCCCTTGGCACGCGCGAGGTCACCGTCGATGCGGTCGGTGATGATGGCCACGGCGAAGACGCCCCAGGCCCACCAGCGGGTCCCGGCGTCGTCACCGCCGTGGCGCAGGACGAGCCAGACGAAGACGGGGACGAGCAGGATCCGCAGGACCGTCAGGGCATTGGGGACATTCCACGGGCTGGGCTCGGGCACCGGCATCGAGATGCCGCCGGTCGTCGGCTCCTGGTCCGGGCTCATGCGCGCGACTCCGCCACGAGGTCGATGCCCTCGGTGCCGACCACCTCGGCCGCGACGATCCGGCCCACGGCGACGTCGTCGAGGTCACCGGTGAGCAGGGTGACGCCGTCGACGTCCGGGCCCTGGTGGGCCGCCCGGCCGATGACCTCGCCGGTCTCGTCGTCGACCTCCTCGACGAGCACGTGCACGACCTGCCCGATGCGCTCCTCGGCGCGCTGGGCGGCCAGCTCCTCGACGAGCGAGCGCACCCGCTCGACCCGCTCGGCGATGACGTCGGGGTCGACCTTGCCGTCGAGCAGTTCACCCTCGGTGCCGTCCTCGTCGGAGTAGCCGAAGACGCCGACCACGTCGAGTCGCGCCTGCGTGAGGAAGCGCTCGAGCTCGGCGACGTCCTCGTCGGTCTCGCCGGGGAAGCCCAGGATGACGTTGGATCGGATGCCGGCCTCGGGCTGACGCTCGCGGATCCCCTCGATCAGGCCGAGGAAGGACGCGGTGTCGCCGAATCGACGCATCCGCCGCAGCAACGGGCCGGAGGCGTGCTGGAAGGAGATGTCGTACCAGGGCACGACACCGGGGACGCTCGCCATGGCGCGCAGCAGCCCCGGGCGGATCTCGGCGGGCTGCAGGTAGGACACGCGCACCCGCTCGACGCCCTCGATCGCGACGAGCTCGGGGAGCAGCTGCTCGAGCAGGTCGAGGTCGCCGAGGTCCTTGCCGTAGGACGTGGAGTTCTCGCTGACGAGGAAGAGCTCGCGCACCCCCTGGGAGGCGAGCCACCTCCCTTCGGCCACGACGTCGTGAGGGCGCCGGGAGACGAAGGCACCGCGGAAGGTCGGGATCGCGCAGAAGGAGCAGCGGCGGTCGCAGCCGGACGCGATCTTCAACGGCGCCCACGGCCGGTCGTCGAGGCGGGCACGGGGCAGGTCGCCGCCGGTGTTGTGGCCCGGCAGGGCGACGTCGGTGGCATCGCGCTCGACCGGGGAGATGGGCAGCAGCTTGCGGCGGTCGCCGGGGGTGTGCGCCTCGGGGGCGTGGCCGTCGAGGACCGCCCGCAGGTGGCTGGACATGTCGGCGTAGCTGTCGAAGCCCAGGACCGCGTCGGCCTCGGGCAGCTCGTCGGCCAGCTGCTTGCCGTAGCGCTCGGCGAGGCAGCCGACCGCGACGACCTTCTGCGTGCGACCGTGCTCCCGCAGGTCGTTCGCCTCGAGGATGGCGTCGATCGAGTCCTTCTTGGCCTGCTCGATGAACCCGCACGTGTTGACCACGGCGACGTCGGCCTCCGCGGCGTCCTCGACGAGGGTCCAGCCCTCGGCCGAGAGGCGACCGGCGAGCTCCTCGGAGTCCACGTCGTTGCGGGTGCATCCCAGGGTGACGACGGCGACGCTGCGGGAAGGGGCGGACATGCCCCCCACTCTAGGTGGCCCGGCGGGACCCGGGCGCATCGTCAGCTGCGCGCCCGCATGACCGTGAGCGCCACGAGGCGTGAGATGACCATCGCGACGTACAGGACCCCGCTCAGCTGCTCGATGATCGTCGCCGCCCGCGCGTGCGGCTCGACGGCCGTGATGTCCGACAGGCCGACGCTCGTGAGGTTGGCCCCGGAGTAGTAGAGCAGCTCGAGGAAGGTCAGCTGCGGGGCGTCCGAGTGCCCCGTGAAGGACCCGGGCACGAGCGTCTGGATCGCGACGAAGAGATAGGCGAAGCCGAAGAGCAGCACGGTGAAGGCGGCGCCCACGGCGAAGAGCTCATCCTTGGTCACCCAGGTGTCGGCGAACATGTACGAGACGAGGCCGTAGGCGACGTACATGTAGAACACGGCGAGCAGCAGGTGGGCGGTGAACGTCACGGGCACGTTGGTGCGGTCGATGACCGACCACACCTCGAGGACGAAGGCGGGGAAGCCGATGAGCAGGGCCAGCCAGGTCAGGGCCGGCGTGGAGCGCACGACCCAGATGCCGAAGGTCACCGCGAAGAGCGAGAGCGAGGTGATGACCGCCCGACCCCAGTTCTCCGACTCCACCCAGGGCAGCAGCACGATGGCAAGCAGCTGGATGCCGACGAGGATCGCCGAGGGCTGCTTGCGCACGACCGCGGCCCAGTACCGGGCTCCCGTCGGACGGCTGTCGAGCTCGTACCAGGCCTTCGTCATGGGGCAACCCTAGACTCGCGTCGTGCCCGACAGCCCCCTCCTGCTCCCGCCCCTCCTGCTCGCGATCCTGCTCGCCGTGAGCGGCGCGGCGAAGCTGCGCCATCCCGAGGAGACGCACTCCGCCTTCGTCCAGCTGCGCGTGCCGCAGGTGCTCACCTCCTCCGGCGCGCCGCGGCTGCTGCCCTGGGCCGAGATCGCCCTGGCGGCGTCGCTCGTGCTGGTCCCGGCCCCCTTCGCGCTCGTCGTGGCCGTGCTGGCGCTGCTGCTCCTGCTCGTCTACCTGCTCGTCATCGTGCGCGCACTCGGCTTCGGCTACCCGGTGACGTGCAGCTGCTTCGGGCGGCTCGGCATGGGCGAGGTGACCCGACGCACCGCGGTGCGCAATGCCCTGCTCGTCGTCGTCGGCCTGCTCGCGGCGTGGTCCGCGACCGCGCCAGGATCGGTGCTCACCCGCCTCGTCGACGCGCCGGCCACGGCGTGGGCCTGGCTCGGTCTGGTCACGCTGACCGTGGCCGTGGTCGTCGTGACCTTCGGCGGGACGAAGGGGGGATCACTCGCCTCCCCCGAGACCGCGCCCGGGGGCGAGGACGACCTCGTGGAGGTGGACTACGCCCGCCAACCCATGCCGTACGCCGCCCTGGTCGACGAGGACGGTCGCTCGCGCCCGCTCACCGACCTGGTCGCGGGTGGCGCCGTGCTGCTCGTCTTCATCTCCCCCGGCTGTGCCCCGTGCGCGAGCGCCATCGAGCAGGTCCCCGAGTGGGACGACTCGCTCGGGCCCGTACGGGTGCGGGCCGTGACGTCCCTGCCGCTCGAGACCGCCCTGCAGCAGGTCCCCGACCTCACCGGCCGCGTGCTCCAGGACCCGCAGGCCACCCTGCTGCGGATCTTCGGGGTGGGCACGCCGGGCGCGGTGCTGCTCGGCGGCGACGGGCTGCTGGCCGGCGGTCCGGTGCAGGGCACGAGCGCCGTGGCCGACTTCATCGTCGACGTGCGCACCGAGCTCGAGGAGGCCGGGGTGCTCCCGGCCGGCGAGCCGGTCAGCGACGGTCGGTGAGCGACCAGGCGTCCTCGTCGTCGTCCTCGGTCCACTCCTCGACGACCTCGGTGCCGATCGGGTCCTCGGCGTAGCGGTCCTGCGACGCGGCGGGCACGCCCTGCCGCACGTCGATGACGTCCGTGTCGGTGCCGACAGGGGCCTGCGGCCCCACCTCGGTGCCACCCTCGCCATCGGCTGCCCCGTCCAGCGCGTCCTCGGCCGGTTCCGCGGCGGGCGGCTCCTCCCCCCGCATCAGGGCGAGGGTCGTCGGCAGGTCCTCGGGCGTGATGAGCACGTCGCGGGCCTTGGACCCCTCGGAGGGGCCGACGACGCCACGCGACTCGAGCAGGTCCATGAGCCGTCCGGCCTTGGCGAAGCCGACGCGCAGCTTGCGCTGGAGCATCGAGGTCGAGCCGAACTGCGAGGTGACGACCAGCTCGGTCGCCTGCAGCAGGACGTCGAGGTCGTCGCCGATGTCCTCGTCGATCTGCTTCTTGGGGGTCTCCGGGGCGACGTCCTCGCGGTAGACCGGCTTGAGCTGGCCGGTGACGTGGTCGACGACCTCCTGGATCTCGGACTCGGTGACCCACGCGCCCTGCACGCGCATCGGCTTGGACTTGCCCATCGGCAGGAAGAGCGCGTCACCCTGGCCGAGCAGCTTTTCGGCACCGGGCTGGTCGAGCACGACGCGAGAGTCGGCGAGCGACGAGGTGGCGAAGGCCATCCGTGAGGGGACATTGGCCTTGATCAGACCGGTGACGACGTCGACCGAGGGCCGCTGCGTCGCGAGGACCAGGTGGATGCCCGCCGCACGCGCGAGCTGGGTGATCCGCACGATCGAGTCCTCGACGTCGCGCGGGGCGACCATCATCAGGTCGGCGAGCTCGTCGACGATGACCAAGAGGTACGGGTAGGGCTGGATGACCCGCTCGCTGCCCGGGATCGCCTCGACCTTGCCCGCCCGCACGGCCTTGTTGTAGTCGTCGACGTGCTTGTAGCCGGACGAGGCGAGGTCGTCGTAGCGCATGTCCATCTCGCGCACGACCCACTGGAGGGCCTCGGCCGCCTTCTTGGCGTTGGTGATGATCGGGGTGATGAGGTGCGGGATGCCCTCGTAGGCGGTCAGCTCCACGCGCTTGGGGTCGACGAGCACCATCCGCACCTCGTCGGGCGTCGCCCGCATGAGGATCGAGGTGATCATCGAGTTGACGAAGGAGGACTTGCCGGAGCCGGTGGCGCCGGCGACGAGGATGTGCGGCATCTTGGCCAGGTTGGCGATGACGTAGCCACCCTCGACGTCCTTGCCGACACCCATGACCATCGGGTGCTCGTTGTTGCGCGCGACGTCGGAGCGCAGCACGTCACCGAGGCAGACCATCTCCTTGTCGGCATTGGGGATCTCGATGCCGATGGCCGACTTGCCGGGGATCGGGCTGAGGATGCGCACATCGGCGGAGGCGACGGCGTAGGCGATGTTCTTCGACAGTGCCGTGACCCGCTCGACCTTGACGCCGGGCCCGAGCTCGACGACATAGCGGGTGACGGTCGGGCCGCGGTGGAACCCGGTGACCTGGGCGTCGATGCCGAACTCGTCGAGGACGCTTGTCAGGGACTCGACCACCTTGTCGTTGGCAGCGGAGCGCTCCTTGTGCGGGGCGCCGGGCTTGAGGTGGCTGCTGTCGGGCAACGTGTACGTCACGTCGCCGGCGAGGGCCAGCTGCTCGACGCGTTGCGGCAGCTGCGTCGTGGGCGGCGGCTCGAGCACCGTCTGCGACGAGGACTTGATCGGGGCGACGACGGGGTTCTTGGTCGGGCGCTTCTCACCGGGGCGGGGACCGCCGGCCTCGGCCTGCGGGGTCTCGGTGGTTGCCTCGACCTCGTCGGTCGCGGGCTCGGCAGAGCGCTTGCGCTTGCGGCCCTTGCCCGCGGGCTGGACCACGGCCGCCTGGTCGTAGGCGGTGTCGCCGTCGCGCTCCCCGGACAGGTCGTCGTCGTCGAAGGTGCGCCGGCGTCGGGCCCGGGCGACGGCCGCCTGGGGGGCATCCCCCTTCGCCCGGACGTCGTCGGCGGTGACGTGCGACGGGACCTCGCCGGTGAAGGCCGCCCGGACGTACGCCAGCCGCTGCGGCACCTCGTGGAGCGGGGTGCCGGTGAGCAGCAGGAGGCTGAAGAGGCCGAGGAGGACGAGGAGGATGATCGCCGGCCACTCGGTGACGGCGGTCGCGAGCGGGTCGGAGGCGAGGAACCCGACGATGCCGCCGGCGTCACGCATCGGTCCCGCGCCGTCCGGCGGCTGCGGGATGTCCTTGGCGATGTGGGTCAGGCCGGAGGCGGCGAACAGCCCCATCACGGCGCCGAAACCGAGCCGGGCGTCGGCCGCCGAGTCACCCTGGGAGCGCAGCAGCCGGATCCCGAGCACGAGCAGGACGATGGGCAGCGCGTACGCGACGCGGCCGAAGGTGCCGGCGAAGACGGCGTGGACGATGTCCCCGAAGAGGCCCGTGAGGCCCCACCACTCGCGCACGGCGACGACGAGGGCCAGCGCGAGGGCGAGAAAGCCCCAGCCGTCACGGCGGTGCTCCGGCTCGATCTGGCTCGCGCTGTGGCCGATGCGGCGCACCCCCGACCCGGTGGCGTGGGCGACGCCCATCCAGGTCTTCTGCACGGCGGCCAGGGGCAGCGGCAGGCCGCCCCCGGACGCGGACTGCTTACGGGAGGCGGCGGCCCTCCCCTTCGTCGTGCCCTTGGCGGGGGCCTTGCGGCCGGACGGGCGCGTGCTGCCCTTGGGCCGCGCGGAGGCACCCTTGGTGCTGCGCGAGGAGGTCGACGGACGAGTGGCCATGGTTCGCAGGGTAGGCGAAAGCCACCCCTGACACACGCGTCACACGCGCACCACGGGCCACCGATCCGCTCGTCCACAGGCACCGCAGCGACGTCGCGAGCGGACCGATAACCTCGCCCCGATGGACCCGCGGACCCTTGTCATCGTGCTCGCGGCGCTGGCCTGCGGCCTCGCCGGGTGGTCTTGGCTGCGCACTGGCGCCTACCGACGCCCGGACGATGAGGGCCCCCTCCCCCGTCACCTGTGGGTCCCGGTGCTCGCCCCCGGCGTCGGACTGCTCGTGGAGCGCTCGCTCGCCGACCGCCCCTGGCCGGTGCTGCTCGCCCCGCTCGCGCTCGGCCTCGTCGGCCTGGTCCTCGCGGCGGTCGACGCGGACGTCCACCGCCTGCCCAATGCCCTCACCGTGCCCCTGTTGCCCGTCGTCGCGGTGCTGCTCACCCTCGCGTCCGTCATGACCGGTGACGGGTCCTCACTGGTGCGGGCCGCCATCGCCTGCGTGCTCGTCGGGGGCGGGGCGCTCGCCCTCTCCTTCGTCCTGCACGGACGCTCCATCGGCATCGGCGATGCCAAGCTGCTCGTCTCGATCACCCCGACGCTCGCCTGGCTGGGTTGGCCGCACCTCGTGACGGGGATCTGGCTCGGGTTCGTCCTCGGGGGCCTCGTCGCCCTCGTCCTGATCCTGCTGCGGCGCGCGACCCGCAAATCGAACCTGGCCTTCGGCCCCTACCTCGTCGCCGGCGCCCTGCTGGCGCTCCCTCTCGCCTGACGTCCCGGGTGGCGAGACACGTGCGCCCAGCGCTCGACAGCGACCCACCCGCATGCGCTAACGTGTGGCGCACAAGGTCACGAGTACCAGCGACAAGCCCCGGCTAGCTGGTCGGCAACCCTCCTCCGCGGTGGGGTGCTCCGGGTGACGACCTGGCCGGCGGCGCAGTGTCGCCCGGCAAGCGCGGATCGCGGTCGAGCCCGGGGTCCGAAGACCTCGAGGAGCACCGCCATGACCGTGTCCGACCTGCACACCGCCACCGCCCTGCCCGAGCTCGTCTCCGCCGGGTTGACCTACCGCGACGCCGACGGCTCGGTCGTGGAGTACGCCCACCTCGACCACGGCGCGACGACCCCGGCCTTCGCCGCCGTCGCGCAGGAGGTCGCCGCGGCGGCCGTCACCTACTCCTCCGTGCACCGCGGGGCCGGCTTCGCCTCCCGGGTGACCAGCTCGCGCTACGAGCAGGCGCGCGAGTCCGTCGCCACCTTCGTCGGGGCCCGCGAGGACGACCAGGTCGTCTTCACCCGCAACACGACCGACTCGTTCAACCTGCTCGCGCGGGCGCTGCCCGAGGGCACAAAGGTCTTCGTCTTCGCCTCCGAGCACCACGCGGCGCTGCTGCCGTGGGGTGATGCCCTGCGCCTGCCGGTGCCGCACAGCCACGACGAGGCGCTCGACCTGCTCGAGCAGGCCCTGCGCAACCACCCGGCCGAGCACCGGCTCGTCGTCGCGACCGGCGCGTCCAATGTCACCGGTGAGCACTGGCCGATCGAGCGGGTCGCGACGCTCGCCCACGAGCACGGTGCCCGCTTCGCCCTCGACGCCGCCCAGGTCGTCCCGCACCGCCGCGTCGACATCGACGCGCTCGGCGTCGACTGGATCGCCTTCAGCGGCCACAAGATCTATGCCCCCTTCGGCGCCGGGGTGCTCGTCGGGCGCAGCGACTGGCTCGACGCCGCCGACCCCTACCTCGCCGGCGGCGGGGCCACCGCCCGGGTCGGCCTCGACACGACCGAGTGGACCTGCGGCCCGGCCCGGCACGAGGCCGGCTCCCCCAACGTGCTGGGCGCGGTCGCCCTGGCCACCGCCTGCGAGATCATCACCGAGCACGAGCGGGCGATCATCGACCACGAGCAGGCCCTGCGCATCCGGCTGCTCGCCGGTCTGGCCGACATCGACGGCGTCCACGTGCACACCCTCTTCGGCGGCGTCGACGGTGCCCCCGTCGCGACGATCACGGTCGACGGCCACGACAGCGGCGAGGTCGCCCGCGTCCTCGGTGACGAGCACGGCATCGGCGTGCGGGACGGCAAGTTCTGCGCGCACCTGCTCGTCGACGACCTGCTGTCGGAGCACGAGCAGGAGACCGCGGTGCGGATCAGCGCCGGCCTGGGCACGACGCCCGCGCACGTCGACCGGCTGCTCGCCGCGCTGCGCTCCCTCTGACCCCTCCTCGGGTGAGCGCGAAGGGGGACCCGGCAGGCCCCCTTCGCGCTCGGGCGGTCAGGCCTCGACGACCACCGGGATGATCATCGGGCGACGGCGGATCTTGCCGCCGACCCAGCCGCCGACCGCGCGGCGCACGACCTGCTGCAGCTGGTGGGTGTCGTTGGTGCCCTTGGCCATCGCCTCGTCGAGCGCAGCGATGATCTTGGGCCGCACCTGGGTGAAGATCTCGTCGTCCTCGGCGAAGCCGCGGGCCGTGATCTCCGGGCCGGCGATCACCTTGCCGGTCGAGGAGTCGACGACGACCATGACGGAGATGAAGCCCTCGTCGCGCAGGATGCGGCGGTCCTTGAGCAGCTCCTCGGTCGTCCCACCGACGCTCGAGCCGTCGACGTAGACGTAACCGCACGGCACGGCCCCCGCAATGCGGGCGCGACCGTCGACGAGGTCGACGACCAGGCCGTCCTCGGCGAGCACGACGTGGTCGGGGTCGACCCCGGTCTGGATCGCCAGGTCGGCATTGGCCACGAGGTGGCGCCACTCGCCGTGGACCGGCATGACATTGCGTGGTTTGACGATGTTGTAGCAGTAGAGGAGCTCACCGGCGCTGGCGTGGCCGGAGACGTGCACCTTGGCGTTGCCCTTGTGCACGACGTCGGCGCCCAGGCGCATCAGGCCGTTGATGACGCGGTAGACCGCGTTTTCGTTGCCCGGGATGAGGCTCGAGGCGAGCAGCACGGTGTCGCCGTCACCGACGTCGATGCGGTGGTCGCGGTTGGCCATGCGCGAGAGGGCGGCCATCGGCTCGCCCTGGCTGCCGGTGCAGATGAGCACGACCTCGTCGTCGGCGAGACGGTCGAGCTTCTTGATGTCGACGAGGACGCCGTCGGGGACGTGGAGGTACCCCAGGTCGGCGGCGATGCCCATGTTGCGCACCATCGAGCGGCCGACCATCGCGACCTTGCGGCCGTTGCGCTCGGCGGCGTCGAGGACCTGCTGCACGCGGTGCACGTGGCTGGAGAAGCAGGCGACGATGATCCGGCGCCGCGCGTTGCGGAAGACCTGGTCGATCGCTCCGGAGATCTCGCGCTCGGGCGTGGTGAACCCGGGGACCTCGGCATTGGTCGAGTCGGTGAGGAAGAGGTCGACCCCCTCCTCGCCGACCCGGGCGAAGGCCCGCAGGTCCGTCAGGCGCCGGTCCAGCGGGAGCTGGTCCATCTTGAAGTCGCCCGTGTGCAGCAGCGTGCCGCCGGCGGTGCGCACGAAGACCGCCAGGGCGTCGGGGATCGAGTGGTTGACGGCGATGAACTCGCAGTCGAAGACACCGAAGGACTCGCGCCCGCCCTCCTTGACCCCGAGCGTGTACGGCTTGATCCGGTGCTCCTTGAGCTTCGCCTCGATGAGGGCGAGGGTGAGCATGGAGCCGACGAGCGGGATGTCGGGCTTGTGCTTGAGCAGGTAGGGCACCGCGCCGATGTGGTCCTCGTGCCCGTGCGTGAGGATGATCGCCTGCACGTCGTCGAGCCGGTCGAGGATGTACTCGAAGTCGGGGAGGATGAGGTCGACGCCCGGCTGGTGGTCCTCGGGGAAGAGCACGCCGCAGTCGATGATGAGCAGCTGACCCTCGTGCTCGATGACGGCCATGTTGCGGCCGACCTCGCCGAGCCCGCCGAGCGGGACGACACGCAGCGCGCCGGGGGCGAGGGGCGGGGGGAGCTGGAGGTCGGGGTGGGGATGGCTCATGCAGTGGCTCCGATCCGGGAGGCGGCGAGGCCGGCGCGCAGCACCTCGAGGTGCTCGGCGGGGCCCTCGACGTAGGGCAGGCGCACGCTCGCGTGCTCGATGACCCCGAGCTCGACGAGGGCGGCCTTGGCCATGATCGCTCCCTGGGAGGTCCCCATGATCGCGTTGGTCACGGGGATGAGGCGGTGGTGGATCTCGCGGGCCGTCGCGAGGTCACCGGCGTCGACGGCCTCGATCATCGCCCGGTAGTGCTCACCGGCGACGTGGCCGACGACGGAGACGACGCCGTGGGCCCCCTGGGCGAGGTGGGCGAGGTTGACCTCGTCGGCACCGGAGTACCAGAGCAGGTCGGTCGCGGCCATGACCTCCGAGGAGGCCCACAGGTCCCCCTTCGCGTCCTTGACCGCGACGATCCGCTCGTGCTCGGCGAGCGCGATGAGCGTGTCCACGGCGAAGGGGGTCGCGGTGCGCCCCGGGATGTCGTAGAGCATGACCGGCAGCTCGGCGGCGTCGGCGATGGCGCGGGTGTGCGCGAGCAGGCCCGGCTGGGTCGGCTTGTTGTAGTACGGCGAGACGACGAGCAGCCCGTCCGCGCCGGCACTCGTGGCGTCGGCGGCCATCTGGATGGCGTGCGCGGTGTTGTTGGAGCCGACGCCCGCGGTGACGAGCAGGCGGTCACCGGCGGCCTGCTTGACCGCCTCGACCATGGCGATGCTCTCGGCGGAGCTGAGCGTCGGCGACTCGCCGGTCGTGCCGTTGACCACGACGCCGTCGTGACCGGTGGCCACGAGGTGCTCGACGACGGCCGCCGCACCCTTCGTGTCCAGCGCGCCGTCAGGGGTCATGGGGGTCACCATCGCGGTGATGACCCGGCCGAAGGGGGAAGTCGTCATGCGGGCCAGCGTAGCCGTCGGTGGTGGCGTCTATCGTGGCGCCATGCGCCAGTACCTCGACCTCCTCGAGCACGTCCGCGACCACGGTGTCGACAAGTCCGACCGCACCGGGACGGGCACGCGCAGCGTCTTCGGGCACCAGATGCGTTTCGACCTCTCGGAGGGCTTCCCCGTCCTCACGACGAAGAAGCTGCACCTGCGCTCGATCATCGGCGAGCTGCTGTGGTTCCTGCGCGGCGAGACCAATGTGCGCTGGCTGCAGGAGCGCGGCATCTCCATCTGGGACGAGTGGGCCGACGAGCAGGGTGACCTCGGTCCGGTCTACGGGCACCAGTGGCGCTCCTGGCCGGCGCCCGACGGCTCGACGATCGACCAGATCGCGCAGGTGATCGAGGGGCTGCGGACCAACCCCGACAGCCGCCGGCACATCGTCTCCGCGTGGAACGTCGCGGAGGTCGGCGAGATGGCGCTGCCCCCGTGCCACACGATGTTCCAGTTCTACGTCACTCCCGGGCGTGACGGCGCGCGTGCGCGCCTGTCCTGCCAGCTGTACCAGCGCAGCGCCGACATCTTCCTCGGGGTGCCCTTCAACATCGCCTCGTACGCGCTGCTGACGATGATGGTCGCCCAGCAGGTGGACATGGAGCCGGGCGAGTTCGTCCACACCCTCGGCGACGCGCACCTCTACCTCAACCACCTCGAGCAGGCCGACGAGCAGCTGGGCCGCTCCCCCGGGCCGCTGCCGCGCATGGAGATCCGGCCCCGGGAGTCGATCGATGCCTACGAGCTCGAGGACTTCACCCTCGTCGGCTACGAGGCTGCCCCGAGCATCAAGGCGCCGATCGCCGTATGAGCCTGCCGCGTCCCACGCCCGAGGAGCTGCGCGGTCGGGTGCCGCTCGTCGCCGCCTCCTACGCCGTGATGACCCGTGAGGGGGACCGGGGCCGCGAGGTGCTGCTCCAGCTGCGCCGGGGCACCGGGTTCATGGACGGCTGGTGGGCCTGCGGGGCCGCCGGCCACGTCGAGGACGCGAGCGCGCCGAGCGAGGCGCTGGCCCGCGAGGTCGAGGAGGAGCTCGGCATCCGGGTCGAGGCGGCCGCCCCGCTCACGACCGTGCAGCGCTCGACCCTCGCCGGTCGGATCGAGCAGCGCGCCGACTTCTTCTTCCACGTCACCGGCTGGTCCGGCGAGCCGACGCTGCGCGAGCCCGACAAGGCCGCCGACCTGCGGTGGTGGCCGCTCGCGGACCTGCCGGAGCAGGTCGTCCCGCACGAGCGGGTCGTGCTGGAGGGGCTGCGTGACGGGGGGCTGGCCCCCTTCGTCGAGCTGGGGCACGACCAGCGGCTCGTGCTGGTCGCCGCCCTCGGCGCCAACCGCGCCATCGGGGTCGACGGCGGGATGCCGTGGCACCTGCCCGAGGACCTGGCCCACTTCAAGGCGCTGACGATGGGCGGCGTCATGGTCATGGGTCGGCGCACGTGGGACTCGATCGGGCGCGCACTGCCCGGTCGCACGACGATCGTCGTCACCTCCGACCACGAGTGGTCGGCGCCCGGGGCCCTCGTCGTGCATTCCTTGGGCGAGGCACTTGTCGTGGCCGGGCCCGGCGAGGTCTTCGTCGTCGGGGGCGGGGAGATCTACCGACAGACGATCGGGCTGGCCTCCCGCCTGGAGCTGACCGAGATCGCCGCCGCCCCGGCGGCGGAGGTCTTCTTCCCCGAGGTGGACCCGACGCTGTGGCGCGAGGTGCGGCGCGAGGCCCGCGACGGCTTCGACTTCGTCACCTACGAGCGTGAACCCCAGGGGTCCACACCGCCGCTGATGAACGACATAGGTTCATTTCTAGGCGAATGAAGCTATGATGTTCACATGACCTCGATCGCCACCCTCCTCGGGGACGTCGTCGGCTCGCGCGAGGCGGCCGACCGCCGAGCGCTGCACGCGCGCCTGACCGAGGTCGTCGCGCAGGTCAACGCGGCGACCGACCCGGTGCAGCCGGTGGCCGTCCGGACCGGCGACGAGCTCCAGGGCGCCTGGGAGCGCCGAGGTCAGGCCGCCCACGCCGCGCTGCTGCTGCGGCTGGGCCTGCTGCCCGAGGTCGAGACCCGCTACGGCCTCGCCCACGGCGAGGTCACCGCCCTGAGCGAGGACGGCAGCGTCCAGGACGGACCCGGCTGGTGGCTCGCACGTGACGCGATCACCCTGGCCAAGGAGGGCGAGACCGGGGCCGCACGGGAGGCGCGGATCGTGCGCACCCGGTGGCGCGAGGACTCCCCCGCCGGGCTGGCACTCGACGTCGCGCTGCAGCACCGCGACCTGCTCATCGCGGGACTGGACCACCGGTCACTGCGCCTGCTCGCCGGCCTCCTCGCCGGGAGCAGCCAACAGGCCCTCGCCGAGGCGGAGGGCATCAGCCCCACCGCCGTCTCACGCCGAGTGCACCGGGACGCGCTGGACCACCTCGTGCGCCTGTCCGACGAGCTGGCGGGCCTGCCGTGAGCGTGCTGTCCGCCCTGCTCGTCGCCATGGGCGTGGCCGACCTGCTGAGTGCCCTCGTCGCACGGCCGGCCGGCTCGACACGCCCCGCCCGCACCGTGCCGATCATCGGCCTTGGCGTGCTCGCCCTCGTCGCCGCAGGCGCCGGCCTGCTCACCACCTGGGGTGGCGTCACCCTGACCGCGCTCGCGGTCGCCGGGCTGGTCGCCTGGCTGGTGTTCGCCGAGCGCGCCGACCGGGGCGAGGGCCACGGGAGGGCCCTGGCCGTCTTCGCCGGGGCGGTGCTCGTGCAACTGCTCCTGTCGGGCTGGGCTCCCCCGGTGGACGGCTGGGTCGCCGACTGGTTGGCGTGGAGCAACCTGCCCTGGCAGCCCTCGCCCGACCGCGCGCTCCTCCTGGCCGGCCTCGTCCTCGTCCAGCTCGCCACGGGCAACCGCGTGGTGCGACTCGTCCTCGTCACCACCGGCGCCCTGCCGGCGCGACCCGTCTCGGGAGGCACCGACGGTGAGCTGCGCGGGGGCCGGCTGCTCGGACCGCTCGAGCGGATCTTCGTCCTCGGCCTGGGTCTGGCCGGCGAGCTGACCGCTGCCGGCCTCGTCATCGCCGCCAAGGGGCTGATCCGCTGGCCTGAGCTGAAGGCCCATGCCGACGACGAGCACGGCGGTGGCATCGACAAGGTGACCGAGTACTTCCTCGTCGGCAGCTTCGTCAGCTGGCTCGTCGCCCTCGCGGCGCTCGTCCTCGCCGCCTGATCGTCCCCCTTCGCCCGCTCCGTATGCTGGCGGACGTGCCGATCCACACCCAGCGCCACGACGCTGTCACCGTCCTGACCATCGACCGCACGCACCGGCGCAATGCCCTCGACCTGCAGACGCTCGAGGAGCTGCACGCAGCGGTCGTGGCCGCCGTCGACTCCGGGGCCCGCGTGCTCGTGCTCACCGGCGCCGAGGGGCACTTCTGCGCCGGCGCCGACCTCAAGGAGCTCGAGGACGTCTCCTTCACCGAGCGCCTGGCGCAGGTCCTGCGCCACCTGGCCGCGGTGCCGATCACGACGATCGCCGCCATCTCCGGCTCGTGCATGGGCCTGGGCATGCAGCTCGCCGTCGCGTGCGACCTGCGCGTGGTCGACGGCGACGCGCGCTTCGCCGTGCCGGTGGCGCGGCTCGGGCTCATGGTCGACAAGTGGACGCTCGACCGGGTCACTCGCTGCTGGGGTGAGGGCGCCGCCCGGCACATGGTGCTCACCGCCGCCGTGCTCGACGGTGACGACGCGTGGCGTCTGGGCTTCGCGCAGGTGCGCGGCGACCTCGACGCGGCCGTCGAGTTGGCCACCGCCACCGCACGACTGGCCCCGCTCTCCCAGGCCGGGTCCAAGGCGGGGATGGTCGCCGGCCCCGGACCCGACCCCGACTACGAGGCCGCCTTCGCCCGCGCCTGGGCCAGCGAGGACCTCGCCGAGGGACAGCGCGCCTTCGGCGAGCGCCGCAGCCCGAGCTTCGTGGGGCGCTGATGACGGCCGCGGACGCGAGTGTGCGCACGGCGACGGTCAACGACGCCCCCGCCGTCGGGCAGACCCAGGCCCTGGTGTGGCAGGAGGCGTACGACGGGATCGTCCCGCCCCGGGTGCATGCCGCCTTCGACCCGCAGGCCTTCGCCACGGCATGGCGCGACGCCCTGCGCACCCCGCCCGAAGGGGTGCACCGCCTGCTCGTGGCCCGCGCCGGTGAGCAGGTCGTCGGGTTCGTCGCCATCGGCCCGAGCCAGGACCCGGACGCCGGCCAGACGACCGGCGAGATCACCGCACTCGGGGTGCACCCGATGCACCGCCGGCAGGGGCACGGCTCCCGCCTGGTCAACGCCGCCGTCGACGTCCTGCGCGAGGCCGGGGCCCAGCACGTGGCGACGTGGTGCCTCGTCGAGCACGAGGGGCTGCGCTCCTTCCTCACCGCGTCCGGCCTGACCCCCGACGGCGCCTTCCGCGACCGCGTCGTCTCCCCCGACGACGACACCGCGCGCGAGGTGCGGCTCATCGCCGCCCTCGTGGAGGAGCCCGGTGACGACTGACCCGCTCGCGGCGCAGCACGCCGCGGCCCGCCGCCAAGGACTGTCCGTCGGGCTGGCGACCGGCATCTACGGCGTGAGCTTCGGCGCGCTGGGCATCGCCGCCGGGCTCGACGTGTGGCAGACCGTCGCGCTGTCCCTCCTGCTCTTCACCGGCGGCTCCCAGTTCGCCTTCATCGGCATCATCGGCGCGGGCGGCAGCCCGGTCACCGCGGTCGCCACCTCGACCCTGCTCGGCATCCGCAACGGCCTCTACGGCCTCCAGCTGGCCCGCGTCCTGCGCCTGACCGGCTGGCGACGGACCGCGGCCGCGCACGTGACCATCGACGAGTCCACCGCGGTCGCGCTCGCGCAGGAGCACCCCGAGGTGCAGCGCACCGGCTTCTGGGCCGGCGGCCTGGGCGTCTTCACCTTCTGGAACCTCTCGACCCTCATCGGTGCCGTCGTGGGCAATGCCATCGGCGACCCTCGTGTGTGGGGCCTAGACGCAGCGGCCGCAGCCGCCTTCGTCGGGCTCATCTGGCCGCGGCTGCGCGACCGCACGGGTCAGGTGACCGCGGCCCTGGCCGCCGCCATCGCCCTCATCGCCTTCGCCCCGACGCCGGCCGGCGTGCCCGTGCTGCTTGCCGCGCTCGCCGCCGTCGTCGTCGGGCTCATCGACTCCGCGCCGAGCCGGGCCCACGACATCGAGCAGCCGGAGGGGGACCTGCTGTGAGCGCCACAGTCCTGTGGATCTCGGTCCTCGCCGCCTGCGTGCTCGGGTTCGTCACGAAGTACCTCGGGTACCTCGTGCCCGAGTCGCTCGTCGACGGCCGTCGGCGCTCGCGCGTCATCGGCCTGCTGCCCGTCGCCCTCCTCGCCGGCCTCGTCGTGACGCAGACCGTCGGCGGCGACGACGGCCTCGTGCTCGACGCGCGCCTCGCCGCGGTCACGCTGGCCGTCGTGCTGCTGTGGCTGCGCGCCAACTTCGTCGTCGTCGTCTTCGCCGCCGCCGCTCTCGCCGCGGGGCTGCGCGCGCTCGGCTGGGGCTGACGCCACACACCGGCCGTGGGGCCGGACCCGAGGATCAGATCCCGAGCACGTGCTCCAGACCGACGGTCACGCCCGGGTGCTTGCCGACCTCACGCACGCCGGTGAGCACCCCGGGCATGAAGGAGACACGGTCGAAGGAGTCGTGGCGGATCGTGAGCATCTCGCCCTCGTTGCCCAGGAGGACCTCCTGGTGGGCCACGAGCCCACGCAGGCGCACCGCGTGCACCGGCACGCCCTCGACGACGGCTCCGCGGGCGCCGTCCGGGTCGTCGGTCGTCGCGTCGGGCACGTCACCGAGACCTGCCTCGGCGCGCGCGGCGCCAATGAGCTCGGCCGTGCGGGTCGCGGTGCCGCTCGGGGCGTCGACCTTGCGCGGGTGGTGCAGCTCGACGACCTCGACGGACTCGTAGAAGCGCGCCGCCTGCTTGGCGAACTGCATCATCAGGACGGCGCCGATGGCGAAGTTCGGCGCGATGAGCACGCCCACTCCCCCCTTCGCCTCGACCTCGGTGCGCAGTGCCGCCGCCCGCTCGTCCGTCCACCCGGAGGTGCCGACGACGACGTGGACGCCGCGCTCGACGCAGTGGCGGACATTGCGCTCGCTGGCTGCCAGGACGGTGAAGTCGATCGCGACGTCCGCCCCACCGAGGTCACCCAGGTCGTCGCCCTCGTCGAGGCGGGCGACGAGCTCGAGGTCGTGCGCTCCCTCGACCGCCTCGCAGGCCGTCGCACCCATGCGCCCCGCGGCGCCGATCACTGCCACCTTCGTCGTCATGGGGACAGCCTACGAAGGGGGTGCCGCGTCTCATCCACCGGCGCGGCGTTCACCTTGTGTTCACTTTGGTGCTAGTGTCGTAAGTGAACAAGACATGAACAGGAGGTGTCCGCCATGACCGTCACCACCCTCAAGAAGACGAGCGAGCCCCGCACGCCGAAGCTGACCTGCACCTGGGTCGCCGTGCGCGGTGAGGACGGCCGGACCCGCATGGAGATGCGCTGGATCGACGAGACCCGTCGCACCGCGCGCCACGCGGCCTGACCGGAGCCACCGCTCCCCCGGACCGAAGCCCCCATCACCTGAGTCGCCGGTGGCGGGGGCTTCTCCGTGCCCGCGCCCGCACGACAGAGGGCCGACCTCCCCGTGGGGAGGTCGGCCCTCTGTCAGGGACCTGTCGGTCAGTCGTCCTGCGACGCGCTGCCCTCGTCCGAGCCGGCGGACTCGCCGGACGAGGAGCCGTTGTCGTCGCCACGGCGACGGCGACGGCGACCGCCGTCGCGGCCACCCTCACGACCGCCCTCACGGCGACCGCCGCGACCGCCCTCGTCGTCACCCTTCGCGCCGGAGGCCAGCTCGGCCTCCTGCTCCGGGGTGAGGACGGCGGCCAGGCTCAGCTTGCCGCGCGGGTCGATCTCCTTGAGCTCGACCTGGACCTTCTGGCCGATGCCGAGGATGTCCTCGACCGCGTCGATCCGCTTGCCACCGACGAGCTTGCGCACCTCGGAGATGTGCAGCAGGCCGTCCTTGCCCGGCGTCAGGGAGACGAACGCACCGAAGGTGGTCGTCTTGACGACGGTGCCGAGGAAGCGCTCCCCGACCTCGGGCATCTGCGGGTTGGCGATCGCGTTGATCGCGTTGCGCGCGGCGTCGGCGGACGGGCCGTCGACCGCACCGATGAAGACGGTGCCGTCGTCCTCGATGCTGATGTCGGCGCCGGTGTCCTCCTGGATCTGCTTGATCATCTTGCCCTTGGGGCCGATGACCTCACCGATCTTGTCGACGGGGACGTTGACCGTGATGATCCGCGGAGCGGTCGGGGCCATCTCGTCGGGAGCGTCGATGGCCTCGTTCATGACGTCGAGGATGTGCATCCGCGCGTCACGGGCCTGGGTCAGCGCGCCGGCCAGGACCGAGGCGGGGATGCCGTCGAGCTTGGTGTCGAGCTGGATGGCCGTCACGAACTCGCGGGTGCCGGCGACCTTGAAGTCCATGTCGCCGAACGCGTCCTCGGCGCCGAGGATGTCGGTCATCGCGGCGTAGCGGGTCTCACCGTCGACCTGGTCGGAGACCAGACCCATGGCGATGCCGGCGACGGCGGCGCGCAGCGGCACACCGGCGTTGAGCAGCGACATCGTCGAGGCGCAGACCGAGCCCATCGAGGTCGAGCCGTTGGACCCGAGGGCCTCGGAGACCTGACGGATCGCGTACGGGAACTCCTCGCGGGAGGGCAGCACCGGCAGGAGCGCGCGCTCGGCGAGCGCACCGTGGCCGATCTCGCGGCGCTTCGGGCTGCCCACGCGGCCGGTCTCGCCGGTCGAGTAGGGCGGGAAGTTGTAGTTGTGCATGTAGCGCTTCTTGGTGACCGGGCTCAGCGAGTCGATCTGCTGCTCCATCTTGAGCATGTTGAGCGTGGTGACACCCATGATCTGGGTCTCGCCGCGCTCGAAGAGCGCCGAGCCGTGCACGCGCGGCAGGACCTCGACCTCGGCGCCCAGGGCGCGGATGTCGGCGAGGCCACGGCCGTCGATGCGGACCTTGTCGCGCAGGATGCGCTGACGCACCTGGGCCTTCTGCGCGGAGCGGAAGGCAGCGGACAGCTCCTTGTCGCGACCGAAGAACTGGCCCGGGGCCTCCTCGGTACCGGCGAGGGAGGCCTTCATGGCGTCCTTGATCTCGTCCAGGCGCGCCTCGCGCTCCTGCTTGCCGGCGATGGTCAGCGCCTGCGCCAGGTCGGCGGAGGTCGCGGCCTCGACTGCGGCGTAGGCGTCGTCCTCGTAGTCGAGGAAGATCGGGAACTCCTCGACCGGCTTGGCGGCCGCAGCCGCCAGGTCGGCCTGCGCGTCGCACAGCGTCTTGATGAACTGCTTGGACGCCTCGAGGCCCTCGGCGACGACCTCCTCGGTGGGGGCGGTCTTGCCCTGGTTCTTCACCAGGTCCCAGGTCGACTCGGTGGACTCGGCCTCGACCATCATCACAGCCACATCGGCACCACCCGCAGCGTCTTCAACCACCCGGCCGGCGACGACCATGTCGAAGGTCGAGCGCTCGATGTCGCTGAAGTTCGGGAAGGCGACCCACTGGCCGTCGATGAGCGAGACGCGCACGGCGCCGATCGGGCCCGAGAAGGGCAGACCGGAGATCTGCGTGGACGCGGACGCCGCGTTGATCGCGAGGACGTCGTACTGGTGGTCCGGGTGGACCGACAGGACGGAGATGACGACCTGGACCTCGTTGCGCAGACCCTTGACGAAGGTGGGGCGCAGCGGGCGGTCGATGAGGCGGCAGGTGAGGATGGCGTCCGTGCTCGGACGGCCCTCACGGCGGAAGAAGCTGCCGGGGATGCGTCCCGCGGCGTACATGCGCTCCTCGACGTCCACCGTCAGCGGGAAGAAGTCGAAGTGGTCCTTCGGGGTCTTGCCGGCCGTGGTGGTCGACAGGAGCATGGTCTCGCCGTCGAGGTAGGCGGCGACGGCGCCACCGGCCTGCTGGGCGAGGCGACCGGTCTCGAACCGGATGGTGCGGGTGCCGAACTGGCCGTTGTCGATCGTGGCCTCGGCGAACTTGATCTCAGGACCCTCCATCGGGCCCTCCTTTTCTCTCTGCGTTCCGGGGGCATCGTCGTTGTGCCCCGGGCGGACTTCGGTGATGACGATCTTCAGTTGTGGCTCGGGCGGAGATTCCCCCCGATACGCGAAGAAGCGGCCCCCAGTGGTCGGGAACCGCTCGACGCGTTGTCCTTATCGGCGAAGGCCGAGGCGCTTGATCAGCGCACGGTAGCGCTCGATGTCGGTGGTCTCCAGGTAACGCAGGAGACGGCGACGCTTACCGACGAGGAGCAGCAGACCACGACGGCTGTGGTGGTCGTGCTTGTGCTCACGCGAGTGCTCGGTGAGGTCCTTGATGCGCTGCGTGAGCATCGCGATCTGGACCTCGGGGGAGCCGGTGTCACCCTCGACGGTGCCGTACTCGGCCATGATCTGCTTCTTGACTTCAGCGGTCAGCGGCATGCGGTGACACTGCTCCTTCTCTGGGTTGTTGCGCGGCGCGCCCGGGCTGGTTCACCGGGGCTCTGTGGATCCGCGGCCGATTCTCACGGCAACCGTTGAAGATTAGCAGCGAGTTCCGCCGGGGCCCTAATCCGCAAGAACCGACGCTGCGCCCCTAGCGTGGCTGTCACGTCCCCGAGGGAGAGGTTTGGCCATGAGCTCATCGACGACGGCGACACCCGGCGCGTACCACACGGCGAGGGTCATCCAGCTCGCCCTGGTCGCAGCCCTCGGCGGCCTCCTCTTCGGCTTCGACACCGCCGTGATCAACGGGGCGGTCGGGGCCATGCGCGAGGACTTCGGCATGTCCTCGGCCCTCACCGGGTTCGTCGTCTCCTCGGCGTTGCTGGGCTGCATGCTCGGCGCCTACCTCGCCGGGCGGATCGCCGACCGGATCGGCCGCATCCGGGTCATGGTCATCGCCTCCGTGCTCTTCACCCTCTCCGCGATCGGATCGGGCCTGGCCTTCGGGCCCGTGGACATGATCTTCTGGCGGGCCGTCGGGGGCGTCGGCGTCGGCGCCGCCTCGGTCATCGCCCCCGCCT